>UQTN01000050.1 GCA_900543945.1 uncultured Collinsella sp.
CCGCGAAGGTCAGCCCTCAGATCCTGCTACGACTACGTCCTCGGATTGTGTGGGCGGATGAAAGGCGTAGTTGGTCGGATATTCTGTCCCCTTCGCTGTTTCGCGGCTTTGCCGCGAAACCTCGCGCCACTTCGGGGATGGATGGAGGATTTGGCTGTTGCCGCCTTCCATCCCCGCGCTTTGGGGGCTGGGTGCCCTTTCGGAGCTCCTCTTTATTCCTATTGCTGGATGAAAAGCCCCTTGTTTTTGCAGGGATGCATACTCGTCCTATAAGTGCATAGAATCTCGTATAGTGCGAGTAAGATATTATGCTGTCCGTTTTGTGTTTAGCAGAGATATAGTTTGTATAATCCGACATAATCCTTGCTGTATTTAAATAAAGTTGCACGTAAATGGCGTAGATATGTCTGAGCTGGGGTTCTGTACGCTGAGCGGATAAAAACGACCGTTCACCGTTCCGCTATTTTCAAAATGAATAAAATGAGCGATAAAGAGAATATAAACCTTAATAAACTCGCGTATCGCACGGACGCGGGTTATTAATGGGTTGTAGGCCTTTTACAGAAAGGATTCCAGCAATGTCTAAGCCTCTTGGCAAGCCCGATCGTATTGTCGTCGCCCTTGGCGGCAACGCCCTCGGCAACAACCCCGTCGAGCAGATCGAGGCCGTGAGCAACACCGCCCACGCTCTCCTTGGTCTTATCGAGCAGGGTAACGAGATCATCATCACCCACGGCAACGGCCCGCAGGTCGGCATGATCCAGAACGCCTTCGCCGCTGCCCACGATGCCATCGGCACCCCCGAGATGCCGCTGCCCGAGTGCGGCGCCATGTCCCAGGGCTACATCGGTTATCACCTGCAGCAGGGCATCGGCCGCGAGATGCACAAGCGCTATAAGCGTTGGCACGCCGCCACCGTCGTCACCCAGATCGAGTGCGACCCCGACGATCCCGCGTTCAAGAACCCGACCAAGCCGATCGGCCCCTTCTACACCGAGGAGCAGGCCAAGGAGTTCATGGCCGAGGATCCCTCCAAGGTCTTCGTCGAGGATTCCGGCCGCGGCTGGCGTCGCGTCGTTGCTTCCCCCGATCCCAAGAAGATCGTCGAGGCTGACTCCATCCTCAACCTGCTCGACAACGAGTTCATCGTCATCGCCTGCGGTGGCGGCGGCATCCCCGTCGTTCGCGACTACGAGAACAAGGGCTGCTACAAGGGCGTTCCCGCCGTCATCGACAAGGACCTGGGCGGCGAGCTGCTGGCCGAGGACTGCGACGCCGACGTCCTGTTCCTGCTGACCGCCGTTGAGCATGTCGCCATCAACTTTGGCAAGCCCAACCAGGAGGAGCTCGAGGACCTCACCGCCGACGAGGCCGAGCGTCTGGCCGACGAGGGTCAGTTCGGCAAGGGTTCCATGGAGCCCAAGGTCCGCGCTGCCATCAAGTTCGCCCGTTCCCGCAAGGGCCGCACCTGCATCATCGGCGCCCTGGACAAGGCCGCCGAGACCATGGCTGGCCTCTCCGGTACCCGCATCCACGAGTAGTCTCTACTCTGTTGCCTCTCTCGTGGGCGCCAGGCAAAGCGCCCACAAACTAGCCTCTCTTCATGAGCCCCGCAGTCCGCTCCGACTGCGGGGCTTTTGCTGTTGAGGTAGCTGTTCATGAGGAATGCTGCGAGCCGCGCCCAAATGACGAGAGTGGATAGGGCTGGTCATTGGGGACAGACTTAAATGAGTAGCACCGATCAGCTGCGGAAAGTGCAGCCCACAATGAGTGTCCAAAGCGGGGCACAGTTTCCCAGGTACTCATTTAAGTCTGTCCCCAATGAGTGCCCAATGACTAGTAGTAGGCCCACATGGCTTCGACTTCGTTGAGGACCTCTACGACGCCCCAGCGGCGGGCGCTGCGGCTGGCCGAGTTGGGGTCGTAGACGCCAATCTGGTTGGCATCGTCGATGCCGTAGAGCACGATGTAGTGGCCTACGTTGGTAAACGTACCGGGGCGCACTGCGGCGATAACGGGCGCACCCGAGCGAAGTGCTTGGGTAATCGATTCACGATCGTTATAGAGCTGTGTTCCGTTGAGTCCCAGCTGCCACGCACCGCCCGTCATAAACGACCACTCGGTGGCACCAGTGGGGGCGTAGTTGCCGGCTTCGGCCAGTGCGCATATATCGACCGGCGTCTTATCGGTGTGGCCGGTCTTAAAGATATAGACCATGGTGAGGCAAGTGGGACCGCAAGCGTTTTCGCGAATAGTGCCACCGGCATAGGGCAGCTCCGACCATGCGGGGTCAATTTGGTAGATGTGGGGCATGGTGCCGGCCTGCCATTGCGAGCGTGGGGTCGAGAACGAAAAGGAGTAACCGGGCGCGACGGGAGCTTTAAGCAGCTTGTCCTCGGCAGTGGGCTCAAGACCGGCTGATCCGTGCGAGATACAGGATCCCAAAAACACAAAGACGAGGCAGGCGGCGATGGAGCAAAGCGCAAGGCGTAGGCGGCGGGCCGGAAGTGCGTGGCTTGTGGTGTGCGACGCGGGGCGAGGGGCGGAATTGCCGCGATTGCGTTGAGGTCGCGAAAAGGAGCGCTTAACGTAGTAGTCGGTCTTACGGCGATCGTAGCGGCGCGGCTGCGATATGTCGGTCTGGCGTTGGCGTGTGCTCGTACTCACGCAGTCTGACTGCTGCACGGTACAGCTTTGTTGCCGCGAAGAAGCCCCGGGCTGCTCTTGGGGGCGCTGCTGGTTGCCGTTGTCGGAGGTGTTTCTGGGCGTTGGCGTGGTGCGGCCGGCAAGGCGCACGCTTTGTGGCCGTTGGTCGCCGTCATTGTATCCATATGCCATTCGAATCACCTTGCCTCATGTGTAACTTGTCTATCCTACATAAAAAGAGGCGCGACACATGGGTATGTGCGCCAAAAGCCTGACAAATGGTATGAACGTTGCCGCGCCGCGCGCCAAGCGTCACGGCAACAGGTATTCAAAAGCAGACAAGATGAAAGCGTCCAAGACGAATGACGTCTTCCGCCGTTCGTCCCAAAAACGGCGCCGCTCGTTTTGCAGTTCTGCCTTCGGTCGAGCCACAAGCGGCGCTGCTGTGCCAAGGCCGTATCTTAAAGCCACGAAATAAAAGCGCGCGGCAAAATAGACCGCGCAAGGGGTGACGCCAAAGAGGCGTCAATAAGGAAAGGAGGGGAACAATGGCGGACAAGAACGCAGAAGTTGCAGTCGAAGGTAACGGCGGCATGAAGAAAACGCTTTCGCTCTGGAACTTCTTCACCATCGGTTTCGGTGCCATCATCGGTACTGGTTGGGTCCTGCAGGTCGGCGACTGGATGGTCGTGGGCGGCGGTCCCGTTCCCGCTATGATCGCATTCCTCTTGGGTGCAATCTTCCTCGTGCCCGTCGGAGCTGTTTTCGGTGAGCTCACGGCTGCTATCCCCATCTCGGGCGGCATCGTCGAGTATGTCGACCGTAGCTTTGGCCGTACGCTGAGCTACATCACCGGATGGCTTTTGGCCCTGGGCAACGGCATCCTGTGCCCGTGGGAGGCCATCGCCATTTCGACCCTCGTGTCCGAGATGTTCGGCAGCCTGCCCGGTCTTGAGTGGCTGCGCGCCGTCAAGCTCTACACCATCTTGGGCGCCGACGTTTACTTGTTCCCGACGCTAATCGCGCTCGGCTTTGCAGTCTACGTCATCTTCCTCAACTTCCGCGGTGCCAGCTCGGCCGCCAAGCTCCAGGCCTTCCTGACCAAGGCCCTGCTCTGCGGCATGCTGCTCGCCATGGGTGTCTCGCTGTTCACCGGTTCGCCGGAACACGCCATGCCCGTGTTCTCCCAGGTCACCGGTGCTGGCGGCGGCAAGCCCGCTACCGAGGGCACCAGCCTGTTCGCCGGCATCGTGTCGGTCCTGGTTTTGACCCCGTTCTTCTACGCCGGCTTCGATACCATTCCTCAGCAGGCTGAGGAAGCAGCCGAGGGCCTCAACTGGAACAAGTTCGGCAAGATCATCTCCCTGGCCCTGCTGGCCGCCGGCGGCTTCTACATGGTCTGCATCTACTCGTTCGGCACCATCCTCGACTGGCATGAGTTTGTTAAGAGCCCGGTTCCCGCGCTTGCCTGCCTCAAGGGCATCAACATGCTCCTGTACCTGGCCATGCTCGTCATCGCCACGCTTGGACCCATGGGCCCGATGAACTCCTTCTACGGCGCCACGAGCCGCATCATGCTCGCCATGGGCCGCAAGGGCCAGCTGCCCGAGAAGTTCGCCGAGGTCGATCCCAAGTCCGGCGCTCCCAAGCTCGCCTGCGCCGTTCTGGGCGTCATCACCGTCATCGGTCCGTTCCTGGGCAAGAACATGCTCATCCCTCTGACCAACGTGTCGGCTCTCGCCTTCATCTTCTCCTGCGGCATGGTCGCCCTCGCTTGCCTGCGCATGCGCTTCACCGAGCCCGACCTGCCTCGTCCCTACGAGGTGCCCGGCGGCAAGTTTGGCATCAGCCTCGCTGTCGCTGCCTGCGCCGTCATCATTGGCCTGCTCGTGGTCCCGTTCTCTCCCGCCTCCCTCAACATGGTGGAGTGGAGCATCGTGATCGGCTGGCTGGCCGTTGGCCTGGCCCTCATGGCCTTCACCAATTCCCGCAAAAAATAACGCCTAGCCGGGGCGGATCGGGTGCGCGGACCCCTCTCTTCCGCGCACCGAACCCGGCACCACTTGGGTAGCTTTGTGAGGCCATAACCCAACATGGCCTCGCCCACTATATGGATCCATAAGGAGGAACCATGTCCACTAAGTACGCAATCGTTGGCGGCAAGCTCATCGACGGTACCGGTGCCGAGCCGGTCGAGAACTCCCTCGTTCTCGTCGACGACAACGGCAAGATCGAGTATGCCGGTGCTATGCAGGACCTTCCCGAGGGCGTTGAGGTTATCGACGCCGCCGGCAAGACCGTCCTTCCCGGCCTGATCGACACCCACCTGCACTTCTCGGGCAACCTGACCGACGATGACACCGACTGGGTCATGCAGCCGCTCCTCGAGAAGCAGGCCGTCGCCGTCAAGCAGGCCTACGACTGCCTCACCCACGGCCTCACCACCGTCTGCGAGATCGGCCGCTTTGGTATCCAGATCCGTGACTGCATCGACAAGGGCGTCTTCAAGGGCCCGCGCGTTCTGGCCACCGGCCTTGGCTTCTGCCGCGTTGCCGGCCACGGCGACTCCCACCACTGCAGCCAGGAGCTCAACAAGGAATCGCACCCCTGGGGCGATCAGGTCGACGGTCCTTGGGATCTGCGCAAGGCCGTCCGTCGTCGCCTGCGCGAGAACCCAGATGCCATCAAGATCTGGGCTACCGGTGGCGGCATCTGGCGCTGGGACTCCGGCCGCGACCAGCACTACTGCTCCGAGGAGATCCAGGCTGTGGTCGAAGAGGCCAAGATGGTCGGCATCCCCGTGTGGAGCCACTGCTACAACAACCACGCCGCTGCCTACGATTCCGTTCGCTTTGGCTGCGAGCAGCTGATTCACGGCTTCGATATCGATGAGCGAACCATGGACCTCATGGCCGAGCAGGGCACCTTCTTCACCCCGACGATCGCCTTCCTGCCCACCTGGTACGCCACCTATCCGCCCGTCTACGTCCCCGAGCTGCACGACAAGTACGAGGGCACCCTGGTCGAGAAGGAGCTGCAGCGCAACTACGACTGCCTGCGCGAGGCCAAGAAGCGCGGCGTCGTCATGACGATCGGCTCCGACTCCTTCTCCTTCGTCACCCCGTACGGCACCTGCTCCATCGAGGAGATGTACGAGTTCGTCGACAAGATCGGCTTCACTCCGGTCGAGACCATCACCTGCGCCACCCTCAACGGTGCCAAGATGTGCCACATCGAGGACGAGACCGGTTCCATCGAGGCCGGCAAGTGCGCCGACCTGCTGGTTGTCAACGGTGACGTCGCCGCCGACATCCACGTGCTCAACACCGACAACATGGACGTCATCATGAAGGATGGCTGGATCGTCGAGGCTGGCACTTTTGGTGAGGCTAACAAATACAGCGCCTAAGATACCGTTTGTCGATGGCTTGATGTAAAACACAGTTTTTGATTGCATAATGCAATGGAGAGGGTCGCTTGCGGCCCTCTTTATTGCTATGGGTGCTAAGGACAAGAGGGGATGACGGTGGATTTAAACAGGCTGATTCTGGGCAAGAGCTACAACTCTACCAAGGTCTTTCGTACGGCCCAGCATGTGGTTCAGGCCATCCTGCTCGGTATTGTCGTTCCGGCGCTTATCCTGCTGCTTATCTGGGATTTAACCGATAATCCCAATCCCGTTCCGGGCGTTGTCGTTATTGCCGGTCTGGTCATGCTGTGCTTCTTTTTCTCGTATGTCTTTGTGGTCCCCGACGACCTCACATCGAGCGCAACCGACCGTACGCTCGCCATCGCATCAAAAATATTCGCCTACACGTCGCGCGGCCTTACGCCCGAAGCGGCCCTGGGCGCCTCTAAAATTATCCTGTCCGAGACCATCGCCTCTGCCATCTGCTTTACCGATGGCAAACAGGTGTTGGCAAGCTGGGGCGAGGACTCGGCAAAGTGCCCTGCCGGCACCCCGGTTGTGCTCAAGACCACGCTCAACGTGATCGAGTCCGGCGAGCAGAGTGTATTTTCGCGCGACGCCTCCAATGAGACGGGCGGCTATTTTCCCCGCCTGCGCGCCGGCATTGTCGCGCCGCTTACCGTGCGCGGGCATTGCGTGGGTACGCTCGAGCTGTACTATCCCCGCCTGAGCAGCATCGATATGCGCCAGACGGCGTTGGCCTCGGGTTTTGCCGATCTCATCTCCACGCAGCTCGCCAGCTTTGAGCTCGAGCGCCAGGACGAGCTCACAGCCCGCGTGGAGCTGCGCGCCCTGCAGTCGCAGGTCGACCCGCATTTTCTATTCAATACCATTAGCACGATTGTGTCGCTCGTTCGAACCGAGCCCGACAAGGCACGATCGCTGCTGATCGACTTCTCCAACTACTATCGTCAGACGCTTTCTGACTCCGATACACTCACCACGCTCGAGCACGAGGTGGAACAGGGCACCCGTTATATCAATCTTATGCAGGCCCGGTATGGTGATGGCCGTCTGCGCGTTTCGGTCGACATCGACTTTGAGGTGCGCGACAGCCTGGTGCCGCCGTTTATCTTGCAGCCGCTGCTCGAAAACTGCATCAAGCATGCGCAGCGCGAGACCGAGCCGCTTTCTATTCGTGTTAGGGCTTTTGAGACCGATGACGGCTTGGAGATCATCGTCGAAGATGACGGCATCGGTATGAGCGAAGAAGTCTGCGCGCATCTGTTTGAGCAGCATCGCCGAGAGGAGCCCGAGAGCATTACCGCCGACGGATCCATCAAGCGAGGTTGCGGCCTGGCGCTCTTCAACGTGCTTCAGCGCATCCATTTCTTTTACGGAGAAGATTCCGGCATGCGCGTGAAGTCCCAGGAAGGCGTGGGAACACAGGTCATCGTTGAATTGAACGGCGAGCCGCATGAACCGGCGCCGTTGACGGTGTAGCACGCGGTTGGATTGAGAAAAAAGAGGGGAAGCACATATGTCCGAAGGCTGGAACATCTTGGTGGTTGATGACGAGCCTCCAATTAGGGCTGAGCTACGCTATCTGTTGGAAAAGGATGCACGTGTGGGACAGATTGCCGAGGCGGGCAATGTCACCGAGGCCGCGGAGTCGATTCTGTCGAACAAGCCCGACGTGCTGTTTTTGGATATCACGATGCCCGGCCGCTCGGGAATCGAGCTTGCCGAGACGCTGCAGAACCTAAAAACGCCGCCGGTCGTGGTGTTTGTGACGGCATTTGCCGAGTATGCGGCCGATGCCTATAACCTTGATGCGGTCGACTATGTCGTCAAGCCGGTCGAGGACGCACGCCTGTCAAAGGCACTCGACAAGATCGAGGCAGCCTTGGGTGCCCGTCGTGTTATCCACGCTCCGCGCCAGCCTTTGCGTCTGACGGTGGACCGCGGGGGCAAAAAGGTGTTCATTCCCGCCGCAGACGTCTGCTACTTTGAGGCGCGCGCCGATTTTTGCAACGCCATCTGCGCCGAGGGAACCTACCTGATCAATGAGTCGATCTCTTCGCTCGAGCGTCGCTTGGGCTCCGAGGGCTTTATTCGCGTTCATCGCAGCTATCTGGTCAATTTGGAAGACGTGCACAATGTTGAGATTGGCTCCACGGGGTTGATGGAGCTCAGGCTCGACCGCGTGAGCTCGACGGTGCCGGTGTCCCGTCGTCGTGCCGCCGAGGTCAAGTCGCACCTGGGGCTTGCGTAAGAGGCTTGCGTGTCGTCGTTTACCATCGCAGGTTTGGTATGGGCGCGCGGTGGGCATAATGGGTGGCATCGAATGAAATCGAAAGGATCATTATGCCCGCGCTTATCACCCATCATCTGTTTGGCGAGGAAAGCATCGACCGTCTTCCGCAGGGCGTCATCACGTCCGATGAAGAGCGCATTGCCTTTATCTTGGGCAACCAAGGCCCCGACCCGTTTTTCTTTCACATTCTGACACCGCGTGTTTCCGACTGCACGCTGCTGGCGCAGGTCATGCATCGGTCGCGCATGTCTCGCCAGTTCGCGTGCCTGCGCGATGGCGTGTCGCATCTGCTGCCGCGCGACGCCAGCTTGGGTCGTGCCTTTGCGCTGGGCCTGCTGTCTCATTACGTGCTCGACCGCAACGCTCACCCCTTTGTCTATGAGCAACAGTTTGGCATCGTGGAGTCCGATTCAGAGCTTGAGGATTCGAGCAGTCAGGTCCATGCCGTGATCGAGAGCGACCTGGATGTACTGATGCTGCAGCTTAAACGCGATGGCGCTACGGTCGACGATTACCCGCCGGCGGGCGAGATCGTCACCACCGATCGCATCAATCGCGTGGCCGGCGTGCTGATGAGCTATGTTGCCGGACGCGTGTACGGCATTGACATTCCGGCGGGGGAGTACGGTGCTGCCGTTGCCAATATGCAGCGACTTTACCGCGCGATTGAGCCGGCCGGCTCCGCAAAGACGCGCGCGATCTCGCTGGTTGAGGGCTTGGTGCACGACTACTCGCTGCTCGACGGCCTTGCCCATCGCGTGACGACTGAGCTGCCCGAGCGCACCGGTAACCTGGGCCATCTGACATGGAAGAATCCTTTTACCGACGAGGTCTCGAACGAGAGTTTCCCCGAGGTCTTTGATCGCGCGCTGGTCGATTACGAGTGCACGGTCGCACGTTTTATCGAGACCGGCGACATGGACGCCGTGACCGGCCACATCAACTACAGCGGTCGCGTGCTCGAAGCCGATGAGGAGTTCGACCGCGAGGAATAGGGCCCGTGAGTGCCCCTTTGCCGAATCCTTACCGGCGGTTCTGGACAATTGGGGTACGATGAACTAACTGCATATCGGGCGAATACGAAGGGTCCCTGTCCATGAAATACACCAAGCTCGAGCGTAACTGGGTTATGTATGATGTGGGCAATTCGGCCCTCGTGCTGCTCAATACCTCGGTGGTGCCCATTTACTTTAACGCCATCAATACCGGCGCTTCCTCGGCCGACCTGGTGGTCGCCTGGGGCAATGCGCAGACGATCGCCTCGCTGGTCATCGCCATGCTCATGCCCATTCTGGGCGCACTTGCCGACTACGCCGGCAACAAGATCAAGTTCTTCTTGGGCTTCTTCCTCACGGGCCTGGTGCTTTGCCTGGCGCAGGCTATCCCAATGTCCGCCATGGCATTTTTGACCGTGTACGTGCTGTGCACCATCGGCCTTAACTCTTCTATGACGTTCTACGACGCCATGCTGCCCGACATTACCACCGACGAGCGCATGGACGCCGTGTCCAGCTCGGGCTATGCCTGGGGCTACATCGGTTCCACCGTGCCGTTCGTCATCTGCCTGGCGCTCATCATGGGTGGCCCCGCTCTTGGCGTCCCCACCATGCTGGCAACGCGTCTGTCGTTTATCATCACTGGTGCCTGGTGGCTCATCTTTACCCTGCCGCTCATTCGCACCTATAAGCAAAAGTACGGTCGCGAGCGCAAGCCCGAAGACACCATCGGCCACATCGTGGGCGGTGTGTTCTCCGAGGTCGGACACACCATGCGCGAGATCGCTCACAACAAGACCGTGCTGGTCTACATGATCGCGTTCTTCTTCTATATCGACGGTGTGCACACGGTCATTTCCATGGCCACCAGTTACGGATCGGCCTTGGGCATCGATTCGACGCAGCTGGTGCTGGCGCTGCTCGTTACGCAGTTCGTGGCCTTTCCGTCCGCCATCATCTACGGCAAGCTCGCCGGACGCGTGGGCACGCTCAACATGATCTTGGTGGCAGTCGCCGCCTATATGGGCATCGTGCTCTTTGCCGCGTTCTTCCTAAAGACCGCCTTTGAGTTTTGGGTGCTTGCCATTTTGGTCGGCCTGTTCCAGGGCGGCGTGCAGGCGCTCAGCCGTAGCTACTTTGGCCGCATTATTCCCAAGGAAAAGTCCAACGAGTACTACGGCTTCTTTGACATCTTTGGTCGTTATGCAAGCGTTATGGGCACCTTCCTGGTGTCGGTTGTCACCTCGCTGACCGGCAACCCCTCGCTGGGCGTCCTGTCTATCGGCGTGCTGCTGGTGGTGGGCTTTATGCTGCTGGTCCGCTTGTCCCGCATGACTCGGGCGGCAGAGCATGCCGCATAGGAGCGAGCGGCTATTGTGCCTGTCCACGGTACTCTTTTGGGGTTATCCGCAATAAACATTGCGACTTGCGAGCAATGATTTGCCCAAGTGGGTATGATGGAATCAGCTAGGTCGCGGGGCGTCGCCTGTGTTTGGCGGCGTCCCGTTTTTGTGTTGCAGGGAGGGTAAGGCATGAACGCCACGGTCGTGATTCCAACGTATTGGGCGGGCGATGACGCTCGCGCAAACGCCCCTGGCACCTATGACCATTCGACACGACTCAACGCCGATAATCCCGAACTCGACCGCTGCCTGGCCTCGCTTGAACAGGTGCGCGACATCCCGCGCATCATCCTTTTGGTGGTCTGTCCCGTTTCTGCTACAGCCGATGTGTCGCTGCGCGTGCACGAGATTGTCGACGCGCATCCCACGCTCAAGGTCACCGTTGTCACCAACACCCAGGCCTCGCGCATCGCAGACCGGGTTGCTCAGATCGCGCCTAAGGGTTCGGGCGAGTGCGTGAGCCTGCGAGGCTACGGTGCCATCCGCAACATGGGGCTAGCTTGTGCCGCTGTGCTGGGGCATGACGCGGTTATCTTTTTGGATGACGATGAGACTGTCATCGACGCCGACTTTATGAAGCGCGCGACCTATGCGTTGGGGCAGCAGACGCGTCAGGGCTTGCCGATCTTGGTCAAGAGCGGCTATTTCTACGATCGCGACGGATCGCCGCTTGCTCCCACGGACAAGGCGGGCATCTGCCATCGTTGGTGGACCAAGCGCATCGAGTTCAACCGTTGGATGAAAAAGGCGCTCTCGGGCACCCGCATCTCGCGCTCCAACTACGTGTGCGGCGGCCTGATGGCCCTGCACGCCCGCGCCTTTACGCGTGTGGCCTTTGACCCGTTTATCACCCGCGGCGAGGACTTGGATTACCTCTTTAACATGCGTATGTTTGGCTACGACGTGTGGTTTGATAACGAGTGGACCGTGCGCCATCTGCCTCCGGAGTCCGAAAAGCGCTCACCGCGCTTTATGCAGGATGTATACCGTTGGTACTACGAACGGGCCAAGTTGACGTTCGCCGCGCATCAAAAGGAGCTCATCCCCGTTACGGCGGCATCGCTCATGCCCTACCCGGGCCCGTGGATTTCGCGCGAGCTCGACGACCGCGTGCGCAAGACCGCTATGGTCCGCAGCGTGTTTACCCGCGAGCATGAGGGCTACCTGCGCATTTGGCGCCATGGTATCGGCGAGGCAAAGGCCTATGCGCGCCAAAACGCTGCAAGCTACCTGCGTTTCCAGAGCTTTTGGCCCAAGATCATGGACGGGCTTTGGCGTGACGCACAACTGATCAGTATCCTGGAGGGGGCCGAATGATCGACCGCCGCGCCCAGCGCGATAGTTCAATATCAATCTTTCGCATCATTGCCGTTGCATGCGCCATTTGCGTGCTGGTGTACTTTATTTTTGCCTTGGTGACCGGTATCGAGCCGATCGCCACGGTGATTGCCTGCGCGCTGCTGTGCATCTTTCTGTGCATCTTTATCTTTTTGACGCTCAATCCCGATTCGGTGCGCTCCCAGTACACCGAGGAGACGCTCTCGGTGGCCTCGGCCATGCTCGAGGACATTAAGGGCGGTCTGACGCAGGAGTCGGCGCGTTTGGTGTGCCGGCGCATTTTGCCCGAGACGCGCGCCATGACGGTGGCCATCACCGACGAGGACAACGTGCTTGCCTGCGCGGGCGAGTTTGAGGAAAAACTGCTGCCCGATACTCCCATCCACACGCTTGCCACACGCTACGTTATCGAACATGGCATCGTGCAGTCGTTCAACCGTATGGTGGATGTCGTGGGCTCGGACGGCTCGCACAACCAAGTTCCCGCCGGCATTATCGCCCCCATCAAGGTGGGCGATCGTACCGTCGGCACGCTCAAGTTCTACTACAAGACCCCGCGCGCCGTCGACCGTACCCAGTATGCGCTTGCCTCGGGCTTTGCCGAGATCTTGTCCACGCAGCTCGCCATCCACGAGCTCGAGGTGCAAAAGGAACTCACGGCGCGCGCCGAGGTGCGTGCGCTGCAGGCGCAGATTAACCCGCACTTCCTGTTCAACACGCTGAACACCATTGCATCGTTTACGCGCACCGACCCGCTGCGGGCCCGCGAACTGCTTCGTGAGTTCTCATCGTTCTATCGTGCTACACTCGACAACTCGGGATCGCTTATTCCGGTCTCGCGCGAGGTCGCACAGACCAAGCGCTACCTTACCTTTGAGAAGGCCCGCTTTGGCGAGGACCGCGTGCTTGCGACGTTCGATGTGTCCGAGGACGTGGAAGATACGCTGGTGCCGGCGTTCGTGATCCAGCCGATTGTCGAGAACGCCGTACGTCATGGTATGGGCGATGACGACGCCCTGAGGATCGACGTGACCGTTCACCAAGACGGCGAGGATGCAATCTTGATTGCCGTGGCCGATAATGGCGTGGGCATGGATGAGGGTACCGCCGCCAGACTGTTTGACGAGCGCTCTGCCCGTCCCGACGCCAGCTCTCCCCAGGGTGGCGGCGCCGGTGTGGCCATGCACAATATTTCGGAGCGCATCCATCGCTTTTATGGGCCGCACTCCTATACGCGTGTCGAATCGGCGCCGGGCAAGGGCACCAAAGTGCTCCTTCATCTTGATTTGTCAGAGAGCATCTTTGACATTCAAGAGTAAAATAAAAGGCTACGGGCTCAACGTCATGCGATGGATGCCCGGCGTAGTTAGTTGACGAAAGGTTTTATCCCTATGCTGCGTGCGATGATTGTGGATGATGAGGCGCCGGCTCGCTCGGAGCTTCGCTTCCTGCTCGAGCAAACGGGCAAGATCGGCACGATCACGGAGGCGTCGAGCGTCCGCTCCGCCATCGAGATGCTTATGGAAAGTCGCGTGGATGTCGTGTTTCTCGATATCTCGATGCCCGGTGCCTCGGGCCTGCAACTTGCCGAGGCGCTGCATAAGCTCAAAAATCCGCCGGCGATCGTGTTTGTGACTGCGTATAGCGACCATGCGGTCGAGGCATTCGACGTGGATGCCGTCGATTATCTGATGAAGCCGGTCGAGGAAGCTCGCTTGGATCGCGCGATCGAGAAGGTCATGCAACGCGCCAAGCCGGTTACGGACAGCAAAGTGACCATCGAGCGTATCCCGGTGGAAAAGGGCGGCCGCAAGGTGCTCATTCCCGTGGATGACATCCGCTTTATCATGGCAAAGGACGATTACTCCTGCATCTATACCGTCGATGATTGCTTTTTGTCGACGACCTCGCTGGCGCAGTTTGAGGCCAAGCTCTGCGACTTTGGCTTCTTCCGTGTTCACCGCCGCTATATCGTCAACCTAGCGTGCGTCACGGACGTTGAGACGGTGCCCTCGGGCGCCATCCAGCTGGGCATTACGGGCGTCGACGAACGCGTGCCGGTTTCGCGCCGCCGCGTCGTGCCGCTCAAGAAGGCCCTGAGTCTCTAGCACACTGGCCCCGCAGCCCTGTAGACCCATCGTCTGCGGAGCCGTGGGGCCTATTTTGTATGTATCTGCCGAATCGTTTTTTGCGGAAGGGATTCCATGAACAGTGCAAGCGCCAAGCGTATCGACATCATCTCGGACACCCACGGCTATTTATCGCCTGCGCTCTTGGATGAGCTTGAGGGCGCAGACCTGATCATCCACGCCGGCGACCTCACGTCAGAGATGGACTACGAGCACCTGTGCACCATCGCCCCTGTGCGGGCCGTATTGGGCAACAACGATTACTACCGCGACTACGGCCCCGATGTAGACCGTCTTGCGCTCTTTACCTACGAAGGCCTCAAATTCGCCGTAGCCCACTACCGCGAAGACCTTCCGGTGGGATCCGTAGACGTAGCCATCAACGGTCACACCCACGTAACCAAAGAAGCCCAAGTGGGCCGCTGCTTAGTCCTCAACCCGGGCAGCGCCAGCTACCCCAGAGGCACCCGAGGCCCCACCATGGCCAGAATGCTCGTTAAAGACGGCAAGATCCTAAGCACCAAGTTTATTGACTTGGACTAACCGCAACAAAAACTGGGGATGCAGATGCGTCCCCCGTTTCCATTTGAGCCAAAGGCAGAGCTTCAACAAAAACAATCAGACCAACCCCGCCGAGGAGCACGCGGGCTAGCCGCGCAGCGGCGCACGCCCGCAAAACTGGTTGAATAATGTGACGGCAGGGAGGGCTTCCGGGGCTGAGGGCGGGGGTTAAGTTTGTCGCGAGTTCCGCACGCAAAGGAAAGCACTTAATGTGCTTTCCGTCTTGCGCAG
>UQTN01000051.1 GCA_900543945.1 uncultured Collinsella sp.
GGTCATGCCGCCGAAGTTGAAAGGCAGATTGCCGCTCTGGCGGGCTTGCAGCGTCGAGTGGTTACGCGGTTCGTAGAACCGCGTAACACCCTAGTTACATCAGCTCGCAGACAGCCGCCGCGAAGGCTACGGGGTCCTCGGGGAGGATGCCCTCGACCAGCAAAGCCTGGTCGTAGAGCAGGCCGGAGTACTGCTTGATCTTGTCGGCGTCGCCTGTCTTCTGGGCAGCGACAAGCTTGTCAAAGACCGGGTGCTTGGCGTTAAGCTCGAGCACGCGCTGGCTCTTGGGCATGCCGTCGGGCGCGCCCTCGGGTCCCTTCTGAAGCACCTTCTCCATCTCGAGCGAAAGCGGACCCTCGGTGGTGATGCAAGCGGGGGCATCGGTCAGGCGCGCGGAGACGGCAACTTTCTCGACCTTGCCACCGAGCGCCTCCTTCATAGCACTAAAGAGGTCCTCGTTTTCCTTGGTGGCGTCCTCGGCCTCCTTCTTTTCGTCCTCGGTCGCCAGATCAAGATCGCCAGTCGCGACGTTCTTGAGCTCCAGGTGACGATCCTCGACCTCGGGCTCGGCACCGTCGGCCACGGCCTTTTCGGCAGCCTCGCGAGCTGCATCGTCCTCGTAGATCTTGGGCATATCGGCGGCAACGTACTCACGCATGGCCTGGAAGGTGAACTCATCCACGTCCTGCGTCAGAAGCAGCACGTCGTAACCGCGGTCGAGCACGCCCTTTACCACGGGCATCTTGGCCAAGCGCTCACGCGAGTCGCCGGCGGCGTAGTAGATGGCCTTCTGGTCCTCGGGCATACCCTTGGCATACTCGGCCAGGGTAATCATCTTCTGTTCCTTGGCAGACCAGAACAGCAGCAGGTCGGCAAGCTCATCGGCCTTCATGCCATAGCTCGAGTAGATGCCGTACTTAAGGCCGCGACCAAAGTTCTCAAAGAACTTCTCGTAGGCCTGGCGGTCGTTGTCACGCATATCCTCAAGGTCGGCGGTAATCTTCTTTTCCACACGCTTGGCGATGGCCTTGAGCTGACGGTTCTGCTGCAGCGTCTCGCGCGAGATGTTGAGCGACACGTCGGCGGAATCCACGACGCCGCGGACAAAGTTGTAGTAGTCGGGCAGAAGGTCGTCGCACTTCTCCATAATCAGGACGTTGGAGCTGTAGAGCGCCAGGCCCTTCTCGTAGTCCTTGCTGTACAGATCGAACGGGGCGCGGCCCGGCACAAACAGCAGGGCGTCGTACTCGAGCGTGCCCTCGGCATGGAAGCTGATGGTGCGCGCCGGATCCTCAAAGTCGTGGAACGTGGACTTGTAGAACTCGTTGTAATCCTTCTGCTCAACGTCGGAGCTGCGCTTTTTCCAAATCGGCGTCATGGAGTTGATGGTCTCGAGCTCCTGGTAGTCCTCGCACTCGGGCTTGTAGTCGTCGCCGGCGTCCTCGGGCTTGGGTTTCTGGCGGCTCTTGCTCACCATCATCTGAATCGGGTAGCGCACATAGTTGCTGTACTGCTGAATCAGGCTCTTGAGGCCCCACTCGGTCAGGAAGCGATCGTAGGTCTCGGCCTCGCCGTCGGCGTCGAGCTTCTCGTTCTCGCGCAGCGTCAGGATGACATCGGTGCCGTGCTCGGCGCGCTCGCCGTCTTCGATGGTGTAACCCTCAAGACCATCAGACTCCCACACGTGAGCGGTGTCCTCGCCATAGGCGCGGCTGACAACCTTTACGTGGCTGGCAACCATAAAGGCAGAGTAGAAGCCCACGCCAAACTGACCGATGATGTCGACATCGGAACCCTGCTGCTCGGCGTTCTCAGTCTTAAACTCCTCGGAGCCGGAATGGGCGATGGTGCCCAGATTGCGCTCGAGCTCCTCGGCGGTCATGCCGATACCGTTATCCGAAATGGTGATGGTACGGGCATCTTTATCAAAGGAAACACGGATGGCCAGGTCGCCCTGGTCGAGCTTGACACTCGGATCCTGCAGGCTCTTAAAGTTGAGCTTGTCGACGGCATCGCTCGCGTTGGAGATAAGCTCGCGCAGGAAGATTTCCTTATTGGTGTAGATGGAGTTGATCATGAGGTCGAGCAGTTTTTTGCTCTCGGTCTTAAATTGACGCATGTGCAGTCCTTTCGCGCTACCCCCGTCCGCAAAAACGGCCCGGTTGCCCGAGCCGCATTGCAGACCTGCTATGTTCAGACTTAGATTTTATAACCCATTAGCGCGCATATATACATACGGAATCGAAAAACTGTATGTCCAAACGCTCTGATGCACCAATTGCCAAGGAGTGTCCCCGACTGCCGGCAGGAAAGGAACGTCCCTATCTGCCATCTACGCGCTTGGCCATCCAAACATGGGGCTGGCCCTCGTCTTCGTAGTCCACCGGGGCAATCTGCGTGTAACCCGCCTTGGCATAGAGTGGTAGCACGTATTCCTGCGCGTGCAGCTTAATGAGCTTGGAGCCGGCATCACGCGCGCACGTATCACTGGCCTCGACAATCTTGCTCGCCAAACCGCGACGGCGCATGCTCGGCAGCACGGCCACGCGCCCCATAATGTAGGTCTCCCCCGCCGCGACGCCTTCGTCCAAGTCGCACGCCGGCAAAACTGGGGCTTCGGCATCTGCCGCGTACTCCAGTTCCTCGGGAAACACGCGCGAGCAGCCGGCAAGCTCGCCGTCTACATAGAGTGTCACATGAATGCAGTTCGGATCCTCGTCGATAGCGTCGAACTCATTCTCGTAGCCCTGCTCGTCCATAAAAACGACGCGGCGCACCAACGCCGCGTCGTCAAAGCATCCCGTCTTAAGTTGGATATCCATAGCTGCCCTTTCATTCAACGCGAACGTTAGGGACAGATTTTAGCGAAAATGAGCTCCGCGCACGCTAAACTTCGCGCGAGCCTTCACCAGACAGTCGTAATGACCCACGTTATGGGCATCGCTCGCGATGAAGCTGTACAGGTTCTGATCGAACAGGCGCTGTGCCGGCTTTTTCTCGCGACCAAAGCGACCGCCGGCAATAAAGTCCGCCGAAGCCTGCAGCTTGCAGCCCATATCGACCAGGCGCTCCGCCACGCTTACATCCTTTTGAACCGCACGATAGCGCTCAGGATGAGCGATGATCACCTGATAGCCACGGCACTGCAAATCGTAAATCGTGTTCTCGTACTCTCTAAACGCATACGCATCGGCATGCGTCGAAAGCTCGAGCAGAAACTCGTTGGTCCCATCGAAATGCAAGTGATCCGCGGCATCGATACCAAGCTCAACGAGCTTTCGATGGTTGACCTCGAAGCCCATCTGGAGCGGAAAACCGTCAGCGTTATCGCGCAGCAGCTCAAAGGCATCCCACATCTTGTCGTAATCAAAATAGGGATCACGGCAGTGAGGAGTGCAAACGATTCTGGTTACACCGGCCCGCTTGGCAGCCTCGAGCATCGCCAAGCTCTCTTCGAGATCGGCGGCGCCGTCGTCTACACCCGGCAAGATATGGCAATGAATGTCACGCATAGGTCAGCCTTAATCAACTAAACGTTTGCTCGGTTGGTGAAGATGCCCTTTTTGGAAGTGCCCTGATCGTCGGAGCCCTTCTTAACCTTCTTACCGTCCTTGGTGTAGTAAGAATAGTAGTACTCGCTGGTCTCGGTCTCACAGTAATTCATGACGGTACCGATGAGCTTGACCTTCTCGGACTTCTTAAGCTGACCGATGGCGTTGAGCGCCTCTTCGCGCTTGGTAAAGTTCTCGCGCACCACGAACAGCGCGCCGTCGGTCAGGCTGGCAATCTCGGCAGCATCGATGAAGGTGCCAACCGGAGGAGCATCGAAGATGACGTACTGGAACTTAGCAGACAGTGCCTTGACCAACTTGGAAAAGCGATGGGAGACGATGATGTCGGCAGGATTGGGAATATGCGGCTCGGCATCGAGGAAGTAGAAGTTCTTCTGACCCGTCTCGACAATTGCCTGGTCAATGGAGATCTGCTCGGAAAGGACCGCATAGAGTCCACCGCGGGAGCGGACGCCGAGCATATCGGCAAGGGACCTGCGGCGCATATCGCACTCGACCAGGAGCACGGACTTGCCGCTCGTGGCGATTGCCTGAGCAAGGTTAATGGAAACCGTAGACTTGCCCTCGTTGGGAATCGAGGAGGTAACGGTGATGGTGCGAATGGGGTCGTCCACGCTCGCAAAGCGGATGTTGGCCAGAAGGGTCTTAGCGGCATTCTGTACAACGAGCTTATCGGTGTTCTTTGCCTTAGCCATGCCTATTTACCACCTTTCATAGCCGGAATTCGGCCAACAACGGGAATGCCCAGGAGCTCTTCTGCCTCTTCGGCACCGCGGATGCGGGTATTGAGCATGTCTGCCAAAACGACATAGGCAACTGCGATAAAGATGCCCGCGAGGAACGCGACAGCAACGTACAGCATACGCTTGGGACCGCTGGGGGCTTCGGGGGTCTTAGCCTCGTCGATAACGTTGATGCTCTGGGCAGCGCCGACGTTCTGAGCGACCGTACTCACCGAGCTAGCTATGGCCTTTGCGACCTTAGCCGTCTCCTTGGCATCGGTGCCGGTAACCGAAAGCGTAATGACACGCGTGGTGGTCTCGGAGGAAACAGACACTTTGTAGTCATCCAGATCGGTGAGGCCCAGTTCATTGGCGGCGCCGCTCTTAACGCTATCGCTATCCAGCAGCGTGGCGATATCGTTGGAAAGCATCTGGCTCGCCGAGAGATCGTTGTAGCTCATCTGACCGCTATCGTCGGTCTTGGCGAGAATGTACATGCTCGTCGTCGCGGTGTAGGTGTTGTCCATCGCAACAAAGGACACGATGCCCATGGCGATCGCGCAGACCACCGGAAGGGTGATGACCAGCTTGAGGTGCTTCTTCAGCAGCTGGAACAGTTCGAGAAGGGTCATGCAGCTTGCCTTTCATTTCCCCAGTTCGGATTGACAAAACTGTCCGTATGTTATCGCATCTTTTTACCGAGACCAAACTCTATACATAAGAAACAGGCTCTCCTGTAAAAATGACGGAAGCAATCGTAAAATTGCACAACAACGCCGCACCCGAAAGTCAAATGCGGCGTCTACATCAATATCTATGTTGTATCGCTATGCGAATGGCTCGTCCTGCTGTATGGGAAACGTCACCGTAATGGTGGTTCCCACGCCCAACTCGCTCGACAGATCGAGCGTGGCGTGATGATACAGGGCCGCATGCTTGACAATGGCAAGCCCCAGGCCGGTTCCGCCGCGCGCCTTGGACCTACTCTTGTCCACGCGATAGAACCGCTCAAATACCTTGCCCTGTTCTTCAGGCGCGATACCGATTCCCGTGTCGGCGACAGCGAGGAACGGATGGCCTTCGTCGTTGGTGCCGCACTGCAGCGTAACCGTACCGCCGGGCCGATTGTAGCGGATGGCGTTGCTTGCCAGATTATAGATGAGCTCGTCGACCAAGCGCGACACGCCTTCGATGACCACAGGCTTGGTCTCATGACTTATCGTCACATTCGCCTGACGGGCAACCTGTTCAAGACGCTGCTCAACCGCGTAGATCGCACGCGAGAGCTCAATAGGCTCCGTGGACCCAATGGGCACCGCCTCGCCCTCAGTTGCACGCTCGGCCTCGTCCAAGTTAGACAGCGTGAGGATATCGTTGACAAGCGCTGCCAAGCGGCCCGCCTCGCGATAGATGCGACCGCCAAAGTTGCGCAGGTCGTCCTCGCCCTCGACCATGCCGTTTGCGATGAGCTCGGCATAGCCCGAAATCGCCGTAAGCGGCGTCTTGAGCTCATGGGTGATATTCGCCGTGAACTCGCGGCGCATACGGTCGTTGTCCGCTAGCACCGCCATTTGGCGCTTGAGTTCCTGGCGCTGCGACTCGATACGCTCAAGCATGGGGACCATCTCGGCATAGGCGTGCTCATAGCTACGACGCGGGTGATCCAAATCCACCTCTTGCAACGGCGCGATGATGGCACGGGACTCACGGCGCGCCATAAAAAACGAGAGCACTGCGCCCGCTGCTGCGATAAGCAGCATCGGCGCCAGCATCGACAGCAAAATCGCCGCAACACCAGGCTGGGCCTGCGCCAAGCGAACGACCTGGCCGTTATCAAGGGTGACGGCGCGATACAGCATAATCTCGTCGAGTGTAGAGCTTGCGCGCTCCGCGGAACCCGAACCACTCTCAAAGGCCTCGATGACCTCGGGGCGATCGCCATGGTTGGGCAGTGTGGAAGGCGACGCCTCGTTGTCGTAGGCAACAGATCCGTCCTTATTGATCAGCGTGATACGAAGATCCTCGCGATCGAGGCTTCGCAAGAACGGAATGGGCTCCTGCTGCTCGTCGAGGGCGGCAGCAATGAGCTCGGTTTCCTGCGCCAGATTGGCACTCGTGGCATCCGCCAAAGTGTTTTGCACAAAGAACGCACCCAGCACCGTAAACGCCACGATAACCGCCATGGCGCAGACAAAGATCGTCACAAAAACGCGGTGCGACAGCGTATGTTTTCCCTGGGGGGCGAAGACCACGGGTTACTCCTCCGATGCGGTGGCCGCGGTGTCGTCGCCTTCGGCACCATCACCGGCAGAAGGCTCGGCCAGGCGATAACCCACGCCACGCACGGTCTCGATGGCGCTGGCATGCTCGCCCAGTTTTTGGCGAAGCGTCTGCACGTGCACGTCAACGGTGCGCGAACCGCCGTCGAAGTCCCAGCCCCACACGCTCTGCAGCAACGACTCGCGGGTAAAGACCACGCCGGGCTTGCGCATGAGATACTCAAGCAGGTCGAACTCGCGCAGGGTGAGCTTAAGCAGCTCGCCGGCAACGGTCACCTCGCGATGGCTGGGCGAGAGCACGATGTCGCCCACACTGAGCACATCGCTCGCCTGCTTGACCATGCCGCCGCGACGCAGCAGTGCGCGGCAACGGCTCGCAAGCTCCATGAGCGAAAACGGCTTAGTCAGGTAATCGTCGGCACCGCCATCGAGCGCCATCACCTTGTCGAGTTCGGTGTCCTTGGCGGTAAGCATCATGATGGGCACCGTCGCCGTCAGGCGATCGGCACGCAGGCGGCGCATAATCGCCAAGCCATCGGTGTCGGGCAGCATGATATCGAGCAGCACAGCATCGGGCACCCGTCGCGCCACGGCAGCTTTAAACTCGCCATCGCACGAAAAGCCCTCGGCCTCGATTCCCTGCTTGCGCAGCGCGTAGACCGTCAAATCCCTGATGTTGTCATCGTCCTCGACGTAATAGATCATGTTGAACCCCTTTGCGGCCGATATGACCGCATCTTAACCCTAAAAGCACCTGTAAAAGACAGCGTCAGCCAAAACGCCCCGTCAAATAATCCGCCGTGCGCGGATCGGACGGATTTTTGAAGAGTTGCGCGGTAGGCGCGTGCTCCACCAGCTCACCCAGCAAAAAGAACGCAACCGAATCGGAAATACGCGCGGCCTGCTGCATGTTGTGCGTCACGACCACCAGCGTGCAGGTTTCCTTGAGCTCGCAGGCAAGCTGCTCCACCACGAGCGTCGACACGGGGTCGAGCGCCGAGGTCGGCTCGTCCATCAGCAGAATGTCGGGCTGCACGGCAAGTGCGCGGGCGATGCACAGGCGCTGCTGCTGTCCACCCGAAAGACCCAGGCCCGGCTCCTTGAGCTTGTCCTTGACCTCATCCCATAGCGCAGCGCGACGAAGGGAGTCCTCGACCAGCTCATCGAGCACGGCGCGGTCGCGCACACCCATACCGCGAGGACCGTAGGCGACATTGTCGTAGATGCTCATGGGAAATGGGTTGGGGCGTTGGAACACCATGCCCACGCGCTGGCGCAAACGGCAGATGTCGCAATCGCCCAGGATATCTTGACCATCGAGCGCAATCTTGCCCTCGATGCGGCAATCCTTGATGCCGTCGTTCATGCGGTTAAAGCAGCGCAGCAACGTGGACTTTCCGCAGCCCGAAGGCCCGATGAACGAGGTGATCTGCTTGTCGCGGATCTTGATATTCACGTCCTTGAGCGCATGGTGGTCGCCATAGAACAGGTCGAGGCCCTCGACGTCGATGCGCGTCGGCGAGGCGGCAAGATCCTCTGCCGTGGGGCGAGTCGCATCCCCAACCTCGCGCTCATGCGCGGCCTCGGCCTGCGCTTCCATGAGTTCTTCAAGCTCCGTGGGCTCCACAGCCGCAGCAGCCGTCATACCGCACACCTCCATATCGATATCAATTCAGCAGTATCGATAGTAGGAATCGCGGCTCATACGCACGTGAGCACATTGTCAAGTGTTTGTAAGGGCACGCTAGCTATGCGGCGGGCAGCTCGATGGTGAATATCGTGTGTTCGGGCGTCGATTCGCATGCAACGGTACCGCCGTGTGCCGCGATGATCTCCTTGGCAATAGCAAGGCCCAAACCGGCACCACCGCGATTGGTCGCACGCGCCGCATCCAGGCGATAGAACTTCTCAAAGATTACCTTGAGCTTAGCCGCAGGGATAGGATCGCCCTGATTGATAAAGCGCACGCGCACGCCACCATCGTCTTGGCGCCTGGCCTCAATCGTGATAGTCGAGCCCTCGTAGCTATAGGCGACAGCGTTTTTCATGATGTTGTTGAACACGCGGGCCATCTTGTCGCCATCCACGAGCACCGTCAGGTCCTCGCGAATATCAACTTGGGCTTCCTTATGCTGCTCGTTGAGGATGGGATAGAACTCGTCAGCCACCTGAGCCAGCAGCAACCCCAGATCAACATAGCCGCGCGTGAGCACGATATCGTGGAAGTCAAAGCGCGTGATATCGAAGAACTCCTCGATGAGCGCATCGAGCCGGTGCGCCTTGTCGAGTGCCACGCCCGTAAAGCGCGCACGTTGCTCAACCGGCAGCTCAGGAGCCTCTTGCAGCAGCGAAAGATAGCCCACCACACTGGCAAGCGGGGTGCGTAGGTCATGTGCCAAGTACGTGACCAAATCGTCCTTGCGATGCGACTCGTCACGCAGAGCTTGCTGCACCTTGCGCTCACGGTCACGCACGCGGTTAAGGGCGCCCTCGACCTCCAAGAAGTCGCCGTCGATGTTATCCCAGGTGTCGGGGTGATCGATCAGGCGATCTTGAATACGAGCGGCCAGCACACAATCGGCATGCTGCTCGCCCTGCTCGTAGCCATGGTAGTACAGGGCGCGGCCGCAAAAGAACAGCACGCACACGGCAAGCGCCAGCACAAAGCCAAGCATGTTGAATACAAAGCCGGCATCGAACAACACCGGCCCTTCGATGCCGCCGAGCGCCATGGCGCCAATCGCCAACGTCATGGCCCACGCGGCACCGCCAATCACCACGCAACGGCGCACGATTTCGAATCGATCGATCAGCAAAAAGCCGACAAGCAGCACCGCTAAGACTCCGGCGATGTTGTCGATGCCAATCAGCAGCAGGCTCAGCAAAAAGAGCAGCACCGTCGCAAGCGCGCGGTTGTCGACGACTGCCCGTACGTATTCAAAGAGTCGATCGGGCACCTCGAATGCCTGCCTATCGTCTTTTGTCATATCCACTTCCCCACCATCAAAGGCGCTATTCGATTATGTAGCCGACGCCCCAGACGTTTTTGATAAAGCGCGGCTTTTGAGCGTCGTCGCCAATCTTTTCGCGCAGGTGGCGAATGTGCACCATCACCGTATTGTTGGAGCCGGGCATAAAATCCTCGTTCCACACCGCGCGGAACAGATCCTCCACGGCTACCACGCTGCCGCGATGCTCAACCAGATACAGCAAGATGGAATACTCGATGGGCGTGAGGCGTACCGGTGCACCGTCCACCGTTACGGAACGAGCATCGCGGTTGATCTCCAGGCCGTCGAGCTGGATGGTCGGCGACTCGGCCGCCTGCGAGCGGCTACCGTAGCTGGTGTAGCGGCGAAGCTGAGCGTGCACGCGCGCGATGAGCTCCAGCGGACGGAACGGCTTAACCACGTAATCGTCCGCGCCAAGCGAAAGGCCCTCGATCTTGTCTTGCTGGGCATCGCGCGCCGTCAGCATGATCACAGGATAGGTATGGCTGAAACGGATCGTACGCAGTAGCTCAAAGCCATCGATATCGGGCAGCATGACATCCAACAGTGCCAGATCGAACTCCTGCTCCAGGATTGCCTTGGCAGCATCGGCCCCGCTATAGGCAATCTGGACATCAAAGCCCTCTTTTGTAAGGTAGATACCAACCAAGTCGGCGATGGCCTTCTCGTCATCAACTACCAAAATGCGCTCGTTCATGCGTGCTCCTCTCGCGCTCCATTATGCCCGAGGCGACGCACGCCACACACAACAAGCGTGGGTGATTAAGTCGGCCTTAAGCACCCTTGTGCCCGTTCGGGCGCGGATGTGGGCCACGCACGCACGCGATGATCGCCGACGCCGGCAAACGATATACTCTAGTTCCAGAAGAGACCATCCCGTCGAAAGCGAAATCCGTGAAGTCCCTCACCTCTTTTGCAAAGCGCTCAGCCCAGCTTGCCGCCGGCTTTGTCTGCGCTATCGCCCTTGCCGCTGGCGTGCCCACCGTCGCCGGCGCCCAAGTACTCACGACCGACAATGTTTGCGGCAAAACCGCCGATGCGCGCGGCATCACGGCCGAAAACCTGCCCGATATCGATGCGACCAATGCCCTCGTCATGGGCAAAGACGGCACCGTCTACTATGCCCGCGGCGCCGATGAGCAGGTCAAGATTGCCTCGATCACCAAGGTCATGACCGCAATCCTAACCGTCGAGAATTGCAAGATGGACGAGAAGGCCACGGTGAGCAACGCCGCAGCCACCGTGGGCAATTCAACAGCCGGCCTACTCGAAGGCGACGAGCTCACCGTGAAGCAGGCACTGCGCGGCCTGATGATTCCCTCGGGCAACGACGCCGCCATCGTGCTCGCCGAATATGTGGGCAAGAAGATCGACCCTAAGACCAAAGACGCCGAGGCAACATTTGTGAAAGCCATGAACGAGCGCGCTAAGAAGCTCGGTTGCACCGGCACGCTTTTTGAAAACCCGCATGGTCTGGACTTTGATGAGTGGGCTGGTGATATGCACTCAACCGCACACGACGTAGCGCTGATGATGCAGGAGGCCATGAAAAACGACACGATCCGCGAGGTCGTAGCGAGCGAAGATTCCTGGATCGAGGTCACGGGCGCCGACGGCACCGACCATTCGCATTCCATGGACACGCATAACTATTTGCTAGGCCAAGATGGCAACATCGGTGGCAAGACCGGCACCACCGATGATGCAGGCTATTGCTTTACGGGTGCCTACAACCGCGATGGCGACGAGATCTACACCGTCGTTTTGAACTCCACCACCACCGACCAGCGCTTTACCGATACCGCAACCCTTGCCAATTGGTACTACGGTCACAAGGTGACGGTCGCAATCGCCAACACGCAGGAAAAGACCGCCAACGGCAACCCACTTATGGCGCGCATTGGCCAAACCGACTGGACGGATAAGACGATCGACGCCACGCTCGCCGATCCTACGGCGCAAGCGACCGTGTTTTCCCTTGCCGGCGAGGTGACCGAAAAGGTTAGCTACGACGATCTTTCGGGCACGGTGCATGTGGGCGACAAGGTGGGCAGCGTTACGCTCAAGCAGGATGGCACCAAGATCGCCGTCATGGACCTGGTTGCCGACGAGGAAGGCGCAGGGCCGAATCCCATTGAGTGGCTACTCGTGAAGCTCGATCGCTTGGGCCGCCGCATCGACAACCGCCCGCTCACGACAGAAAGCGAGACCGTCGCCAAGGCGCCCGAGGTGTAGTGCGCAAGAATAATAAGCCCACTGAAGGGAGGCGTCCGAAAGGATGCCTCTTTTTTTGAGGTTCGAATCCCCAGATGCCATTCTTGATAATAAAAAGGGCCCCAAATGGGACCCTTCTTCAAATTCGTACTGGCGGAGAGCTGGGGATGTCCGGGCATGCTGCGCATGCCCTCCGGCTTCAAAGCCTGGCGGCTTTTCGCCCACGGGCTACAAACGCTTTCGCGTTTGCTTAACGCCCGTGCCCTCTCGGGTTCGAATCCCCAGCCGCCATTCTTGATAATAAAAAGGGCCCCAAATGGGACCCTTCTTCAAATTCGTACTGGCGGAGAGCTGGGGATTCGAACCCCAGATGCCCTTTTGGGGCATACTCGCTTAGCAGGCGAGCACCTTCGGCCTCTCGGTCAGCTCTCCGTAACAGCCGTTCTATAGTAACCAAACAGCCAAGGATGGGCAAGAGGAAATTTTCTAATTGCCTAGCAGCCTTTCCTTCTTGAAAGCTTCGCCTACCCCAGCGAGCGGTTGAGGGAGCCGAGCTCGTCGTTGCCCATGGTACGCCACATTTGGAAGATGCAACCGCGCGCCAGGAAAAAGAAGCCGTTATCGACCAGCTGCACGGCGGCATCCGCAAGCTGGTTGGCCACCGCGGGCACGGGCGGCAATTCGAGTCCAGCCCTGCGGATGGTCTCGACCGCTTCCTCGAACGTCGGAGGCTCGCTGACACCCATCTCGTTCATAAGGCCCTGCATTTCTTCCAGCGCGCTGCTGCCCGACTCCTCGCCGCGCGGCACCAGACGGTAACAAGCCAGCGCCAGATTGAGCTGATCGCAATTCCAATAGGCAAACGCCAAGCGATAGAACAGGTAGCCGATTGCAGAACGATCGCTGGCAATACGTAGGCCGTGGCGCGCCACCTCGATAATCTCGTCAAAGCGCTCCAGACGCGCGAGCACGTTGATGAGCGCAAAGTGCGACTGCATGGACGAGCGCGCCAGATCGTAAAGATGGCGCACCTCGGGCAGTGCTCGTTCAAAGTCCTCTTGCTCGGCGTAAAAACTGCAGATCTCGTGCTGGGCAAAGTACAGCGCATCGGGCGCACGAAGGATTCGCACAGAGCGGTCTTCTTCCAACACCGGTAGCACCATGCGCACCAGCTGGTTATCGCAAAACTGCGTTTGAACCGGACCTGTCGCCAAAAGCTCGGCGACGGCGCACTTAGCCTCCAACTCCTCGACAAGACGGGAAAAGCCTTCAAAAGCACCTGTACGGTCGACTTTTGCCTGCTCGCGCAATTCAACAACACGGGCCACGTATGGGTCGTCGTCCTCTTCCATGACCTCCAGCTCGTCAGCCGTATCGGCAAGCAGCAGATCGCGCAGCGCCGGCGGCAGCATGCGATGGTCATCACGCGGACGAGCATGAACCTCCGCCGGCTCAATCGTCTCCGGAGCGGTTGACTCATACGCCTCAAGCACACGCTTGCACGGCATATCGTCCATGTCCATGCTCTCAAGATCCTTGGCGACAGGCACGCAATCGGCCAGATAGGCCGCGCGCCCAAAGAAATACGTTGCGACAACGCACTCGCCCTGCTCACTGTCGGGAGCAGCAATCTGCACATAGCAGCGCGTGATGCAGGTGCCCGCGGCAAAACACGCTGCCGCAAGCGTGAGCGCCACGCGCGCATCGTGCTCCGCGGCCCAGATCGTGCGCGTGTCCTCGTCCAGCTCGTGCCAGGCGTCATCTTGAGCGTCGTATTCACGTTGCGGCATGGCATCAACGACAGACTGCCCAAACCGAACGAGCATAATCCCCTCGGCAACGTTTGCCCGATAGGTATAGTCGAGCCGCGTGACCACGTTAAGCGCCTCGACAATACGCGCGAAGCGGGTACGCACATCCCACTCACCGCCCGGCTGGCAAGCCACCGTACCCGGTTTGCCCCACGGGTTATCGCTCGAGGCCGTATCAAGCAGTCGGGGAACATCGTTGGTCGTCTTGGCGATATGCCACGCATCAAAGAGCGCGCAGCCCTCAAGGCTCGGCGAGGATGCCGCAGGGACCAATCCGGCCCCGATGTGCTCAAGGATGCCGGAGAGACGGTTAAGACGGCACTCGATGGCAAGCAGCATGTCAATCTCGTCCTGGTCCAGCAGGCTGCGATCAAAATTGAGATAGAAAAGCTTTGAGCGATCGATGCGAGCCAGGCTCATCTCGGACTTAGCGGCGATGGTGCGCAAGCGAGGCAAGTCAATTTCACTCATAAGGGCGGCGGCATAGCGCTCGATACCGCTCGGATTCTCGGCATGGTCAACGCGGTAGAGCAGCGTCTCGATAGCGTCAGGTAGCGGTGTCGTGTTAAAGCCCAAAAACACCTCGACCGGCTCGGGCAACTTTACGAGCTTGATCTTGTCGACAACGTTTTGCATACCCTCGTCGAGTCCGTCGGCGTCCGCCGTGCTCGCAATGGTATTTTCGGAGTCAGCGAATATCACGTAGCGCAGGAACATCGATGCCATGAACTCACCGTAAGGAAGGGAGCGGGTCGAATTCCATGTCTCGTGGTCGGACTGCTCGCGCATGGGGCCTTCGGGAGAGCCGACGGTTCGCGCGCACGCGCGCATTGTGCCGTTGGCTCCCCGAACCACAATCTCACCAATACCGGAGTCCGACTCGTCAAGGACCAGTTCCATGTCGGGACCGTTGGGCAACGGAGTCTCGCTAACGGGGCGGTCCACCTTGTACACCTCGCCCGAAACGCTTACGTAGCCCAAAAGCGACACATGACTTTTGCCAACGAATTCGACGACATAGCAAGATTCATGCTGATCCTCGCCAAAGAGTTTCCAGACCACGCCATATGAGCGTCCCGCAGGCTGCTCGGGCATCGCCGGAAAGCGCTTTTTGGGATCGAGAAACCTGAGCTTGTATGTCGGACGCTCTGCCACGAAGTATCACCCTGATCGGTCGCTTGAAGAAGGAGTGGTCGCGAATAAGTCGCGACATCTACTCGGAATCTTACACGAGTCGACAGGAAATCGTCCGCTTTACGCCCGCGCCTCGACCGAGGTTCGAATCCATGCGGTGTTTACGTAAAAGAAAAGCCCCCGTTGCCGGGA
>UQTN01000052.1 GCA_900543945.1 uncultured Collinsella sp.
GCGCAACGCGTTGCGCTGAGTCCTGAGTCTGTTGCAATGAAGATGAGAATCAAGGGTTGACAGATTCTTTGCCGCAAGATTAGACTCACCGATTAAACGTACTGTATCGTTTAGATAAACAAGCTGTGTCTCACCGATGAAAGGAGATGCCATGACACCGATCGCTCCGCTCAAGATGCTCGTCGCGCCCGCCGCCAAGGCCATCACCCGACTCGGTTCTTCCATGACCTACGACGATGTCCCCTGCGCCGTTGAGGCGCGTTCGGACAGCTGCCCCTACCTGGGCCACGTCCCCTACTTTGCACCCAAGCTCGCATCTGATCCCGAGCAGCGTGAACAGTAATCCAAGATGCATCTAGTACCGCACAACTCGCGGCGCTACTGTTTTGGTGCAAAATAACCTGACCCCTATGCGCCAACGCCGGGATTGTCGATGCTGCGGCCGCGGCGCGATATGAGGCGCGAAACCTCGCCCAGCAACACGCCGATCACCACACCCATGAGGATCGGCAACTTTGACATCTCGGCGGGCGAGCTGTTAAGCGGCACGATTGTCGCAACAATGGAAAGCACGAGCTCTACCACCGGCACCGCAAGCGCCACCGCAAGCACCTTGCCCTCGAAGGGCGCGCGGAACACACGTGAGCGGTCGTCGTATTTACGCAGGCGCCAAAACGCCGGGAACATCGGGATATAGCTCATGAGCAGAAAGACGACGTTCATCGAGAAGAAGACCCAAAAGACGTCGGAACCTTCGCCCAGCGGAATCTGAAGTAGCAGCACCAAGCTGGCAAAACAACCGTTAATGAGTGCTGAGCCGTTGGGCATGCCGGTCTTCTTGGACACCAGCGCAAAGGGGCGCGGCATGTTGCCGTGGCGCGCGGCATAGCTCGCCACGTTGTTGACGCCAAAACTCCAGCAGATCATGTTGGCGAACAGCGTCACCAAAAAGGCCACGCCCACGACCATCGTCAGCGGGTGGCTGCGCCCCACCATGGCGGCAACCGCGTCCACAATGCCCGAATCGAGTGAAAGCTGCTCGGTGGGAACCGCGGCCCCAATACCGATGCCACAGATAATGTAGATCGCCGCGATGGCAACGCCACCGGCGATAACCGCCTTGGGGATATCGCGCGACGGGTTCTTCATCGTGCTGGCAAAGGTCGCGACCACCTCAAAGCCCATAAAATTGAAGAGGATGATCGAAAGATACGTCAGTGAGTTAGTGTCTCCCAGATCGGGGACAAAGGTCTTAAACGACATATCGTTGGCAAAGCCGTTGTTGCAGGCAAACCAGATGCCGACGATTCCCACCACGGCGGTAATGAGCACCTTGATGACGGCGCCGCCATCCATGACCCAATCGGCCTCGGCCACCGGCTGCATTGCCATGACCGTGACGCCCCACACAAAGGCAAGCTCGATGGCAATTCGGACCCCAAGCGAAAATTCGATGCCCCACACCGCATTAATGACACTGGGGAACATGCAGGCGATACTTGCCACCCACAGCGGAAAGTTAACCCAGTAGCACCAAGAGCAACGGGCGCCCCAACGGTCGCCCAGGCCCAAGCGAACCCAATCGTACAGGCCGCCCTCGGAATCAAACGCCGTACCCAGCTCGGCCACCACCAGACCATAGGGAAGCAAAAACGTAATGATAAGGAAAATCCACCAGAAGAACTGTACGTTACCCATGGCAGATGCCGGAGCCGCCGCCTCGATGGTAAACACGACGCAGATAACCGAAAGGATGACCTCGATCAGGGAGAACTTTTTACCTGCCATGGCGCGCGCCCCCTACAGCAAAAAGGATGGCATCTGTACCGAAGGCGCAGCCCAAGGTAGGGTTGCAGGCCGCGTCACCGGTGCAGGTGCCATCCCAGAGAGAGGAGAGGATGCATTTGTTGGACCAACGCTCGCGGAACAGGCGCGTGTAGATAACGATACGCTGGTACATAGATACTCCGATCAAAACGGCCGCGTTCACGACCGATAACTTTCGGCAATTGAAGACGCGTCTGACCTGGGAAATTCAAGCGAACAATTGGCCTAACCCGCAAAAAATCCCAGGCCAGACGCGTACTCAATCAAAGAAAAGGGCACTCCGAAGTGGAGGCAACGGAGTGCCCAAAGAAAAACCCAGCCGACCAAGACATCAAGTGACCAGACCATCAATGCCCCGAGATGGTCACGGTGCGATTCACCGACTGTCCGATTGATCGGCTGGGTTTCCGAGGTGCGGCAGATTGCCCTGAAAGAGGAGGGCATAGACCTTAAGGGTCATGCCCGACGATTGAAGGGCAAGGTGCCGTGCCTCGGGAAGACAGACGTTTACTCGGCGTGCTCAGGTGCGCCAGATTGGCGCGAACGAGGAGCGTAGCGTACTGACGCTACGTAAGCGACGAGTGAACGCCAAGGTGGCGTGCCTGAGTTACGCCGAGGGCTCCTGCTGGGTAATGCAGTGGATATTGCCGCCACCGAAGACGACCTGCTCGGACTGAACGCCGACGCACTTGTAGACACCCTCGCCCCAGACCTCGTCGTAGATCTTCTGGAGCGTGTCGACGGCCAGCTGGTCGTTCTCGTCGCCGTACTGCGGGACGATAACGCCGTGGTTGGTCACGAGGTAGTTCATGTAGGAGGCGATCAGCGGCTCGTCGGGGACGCGCGGCTCGGCGTTCTCGTCGGCGTCGATGGTGTCGCAGGAAGCCTGGTCCATGAACAGCGGGTTCACGGGCATGCAGAGCTTGTAGACCTTCATCTTGCGGCCCTTGGCGTCGACGGCGTTGGAGAGGGTCTCGTAGGCAGCGTGGCACTGCTCGTAGAACGGATACTCGGGATCGTCGGTCCAAATGCAGGCCATGACGCCCGGCGCGATGAACGTGGCGACGTCATCGATGTGGCCGTTGGTCTCCTCGGGGTCGATACCCTCCTTGACCCAGATGACCTTCTCGACACCCAGGTAATCCTTGAGGTGCTCGTCCATGTAGGCGCGAAGCTCCTCGCTCCAGGGCTCAAACTTCTTGCGGTACTTGGGCCAGATGGACTCGGGATCCTCTTCCTCCTCCAGAACCGCAGAGCAGGTGCGGCCCGGGGAAAGCAGGCACTGGTCGGTCACGACAAGGGTGCCCTCGCCGTCGACGGTGATGGAGCCGCCCTCGAGGATCATGTCGTCGGGACGATAGCGGCGGCAGCCGGAGAGCTCAGCCATCTTGAGGGCGATCTGCTCGTCCTTGTCCCACGGGAAGTACAGGCCGTCGACGAGGCCGCCGTAGGCGTTGAAGTGCCAGTGGTTGGCGCGCTTCTCGCCCTTGCCGTTGATGACGTAGGTGGCGGCAGTGTCGCGGAACCAGGCGTCGTCGGTGGTCATCTCGATGACGGTGACGTTCTCGTCGTTCTCGAAGACGGCCTTGCAGTTGGCGTAGTCGACCTGGTTGGCGCACATATAGACCGGGGTGAACTCGGAGATGGCGCGGGCGATGGCGGCATACTGCTTCTGGGCCGGCTTGGCGCCGTGGGCCCAGGTGTCGGTGCGGTGGGGCCAGCCCATCCACACGCGATCCTGCGGGGCGAACTCGGCGGGCATGAAGAAGCCGTCGGCCTTGGGGGTGGACTCGGACTCGGTGATCGTACGCATAAGATTTCCTCCAAATCGAACGATCGCTTGCTGCGGGCGGGTTACCCGCAGCCTAAAACCAAGAGATGGTAGGCGCCCGTTCCCCGGCAAAGGTCGGGGCGCCCGGTGCCGGTTTTCACGGAATCGCACCGGCAAGCGACGACGTAACCAAGTGCGCGGAGACAAAACGCACGAAGGATACGGAAGAGAGATTGGGGTGGGCGGTGGTTACCGGAGCTATCGCTCACACCCACCCCGGGGGAATGGTTAGCAAACCTGTCGCTTGGACACGCCTCCGAAGAGGCTAGAGTGCCCGGAGTCGGGAGCGACAAGCCCGACGAAGCGCGCGTTGGTACACGAGGAGGGTTGGAGCCCCAGAACCGGGTGCTCTAGTTCTCCTCGGCCTCGGCGGCCTCCTCAGCGAGACGCTGGGCTGCGAGCTCAGGGGTCAGACCCTTGTACTCGGTCTCGCGGCCCTTAGCGCTGACGACGCGGACGACCTCGCCGATGAGCACGAGCACGATGAAGATAACGATCATCGGGACCTTGTCGCCAATTTCAGCAGCGGAGAACGGGATCAGCGTGGCAACGATGGCAAGAACCAGCTCGATGCAGGGGATGGCCAGCATGACCTTCATCATGGCGCCCTTAAACGGGAACGTGAAGATGCGCTCACGGTTGGGGTCGTTCTTACGAAGGTTGAGGAACGCCGGGAACATCGGGATGTAGGTCAACAGCAGGAAGACGACAGAGGTGCCAAAGAGCATCCAGAAGACACCGTTGGAGATGGCGTCGATGGGAACGAGCTGCAGGCACAGCACCAGGGAGGCAACGACAGCGTTGACCAGGTTGGCGCCGTTGGGCATGTCGTCATCCGAGATCATCGAGGCGAAGACCTTGGGCATGTTGCCGTGCTCGGCAGCGTAGCGAGCAACGGAGTTAACGCCGAAGGACCAAGCGGCCATGTTGGCGAACAGGGTGATCAGGAAGGCGATGCAGATGACCTTAAAGATCATGGAGTCGCCCACCATGGTCTGGACTGCGACGATCATGCCGTAGTCGGGATCGATGGAGTCGGCCGGCACGGCGGCGCCGATGCCAAAGCCAGCGAACAGGTAGATCACGGCGATGGACAGGCCACCGACGATGATGGCCTTGGGGATATCGCGAGCGGGATCGGCCATGTCGTCGGTCATGGTGCAGATGACCTCGAAGCCCATGAAGTTAAAGATGATGATCGACAGGTAACCGAGAGCGTTGGTGTTGGTGAGCTCGGGCAGGAAGGTGGCAGCGGACATGTCGTTCGCAAAACCGTTCTCCATGGCATACCAAATGCCCAAAGCGCCAACGATAACGGCGACGGCGACCTTGATGATGGCGCCACCGTTAAGGACCCACTCGGAGTCGGCCGCCTTGGAGCGGCCCATGAGATAGACGATCCACACAAAGGCAAGATCGATACCCATCTTGGCGATCAAGTTGAACTCGACGCCAAAGACCATGCCCAAAATGTCGGGGAACATGGTAGCCAGCGAGGCGATCCACAGCGGGTAGTTGACCCAGTAGTAGTACGAGATGCGGGCGCCCCATTTGTCGCCCAGGCCATCGCGTACCCAGTCGTAAATGCCGCCCTCGCCGTCATAGGTGGTACCGAGCTCGGCAACAACCATGCCGTAGGGAAGCAGGAAGGTCAGGATCAGGAAGATCCACCAGAAGAACTGCTGGTTGCCAATGGCAGCAGCAGGAGCGGCGGCCTCGCAAACGAAGACGACGCAGATGATGGTCGAAATGACCGTCAAAAAGGAAAGCTTTTTCTTTCCGTCGCTCATGATGAGCTCCTTCGCTCAGTCTTGGACAGATCCGAGGCCCAAGGTACTAAGGCAATTGCCTGAGCCTCGGTGAGCGGGCGACAGGAGACGAGCATCCGCCGCCCGCAAACGTGCGTTTAGCAGGCTTAAGGCTTAGAGCTGCTCGAGAGCCTCGAGAGCGGCGTGAAGCTCGGCCTTGGCGGAGTACTCGACACCCTCGTCGTTGAGCGGGGTGCGCTTGCCCAGGGCAGCGAGGAGAGCACGGATGGAGTGCTTGCGGTTCTCGGCCTCGACCCAGCACAGGGAGCGCTCGGGATCGTCCATAACCTCGTCGACGACTTCCTCGTTGCGAGTGGCCGGCAGGCAGTGCATGAACTTGGAGTTGGGGCCGGCGAAGTTCATCATGTCCATGGTGACCTGATACTTGGGGTAGAACACGTCCATGTAGTTCTCGCCCGAGACCTCCTCGTCGTACAGGCCATACCACACGTCGGTGTAGATGAAGTCGGCGCCCTTGATGCACTCGATGTCGTCGGAGATGACGACGGAGCCGCCGGAGACCTTGCAGTTCTCCTCGGCGATGGCCATCATCTGCTTGCCGAACTCGGCGCGCTCCTCAACGGTGCCAACGTGCAGGCCGCCGTCGGGGATCTGGTGGCCCTTGGGTCCAAACTGGACAAACTTCATGCCGACCTTGGAGGCGATGAACATGAGGGAGACGCAGACCTGGGTGGCGTCGCCGATGAAGGCCAGGGTGCAGTCCTCGATCTTCTTGCCCTCGGGGAGGTTCTCGAGCATGGTCATGAGGTCGCCCATCTCCTGCGTGGGATGGTTGAACTCGGACATGCCATTGATGACGGGCACGGCGGAACCCTTGGCGAGGCCGACGACGTCCTTGTGACGGTCAACGCGAGCCATCATGATGTCGAGCAGGTCGCCCATGACGCGAGCGGTGTCGCCCAGGGACTCGTGGCCACCGAGCTGAATGGTGCCAGGGCCATAGAACTGAGCGTGGCCGCCGAGGTCGCACATGGCGGTCTCGAAGGAAAGACGGGTGCGGGTGGAAACCTGCTGGAAGATCATGCCAAGGCTCTGGTTGCGGAGCAGGTGCGGATAATAGCCGTCAACCTTGATGGCCTTCTTCATTGCCAGGCCAAGATCCTCGATAGCCAGGATCTGCTCTTTGGTGAAGTCGTTGGTGTCGATGAAATCCTTAGGCAGCGCCATGTCGATTCCTTTCCGCCGGTCGTGCCGACTATTGCTATGAGGCGCTCGAACATCACGCCTCGTGTTGACAAGACCATCATTCACCCGTATGCAATTTTTACCTAGTTTATTCGGGATTAAAGACCGTTCACGGAGTTACATCCCCTCTAAACCAATATAAACCCGCAGGTAGCCAGCTTGCAGGGGGTTTACTATCTAGAACCGCGAACGGTATACGGCTATGCTGTATCTCGGCGCCTAATCCGCAATGGAACGAAGGGTTGAGACGTCTATATCCCACAAGGTATACAGGGCTCGGCCATAGATGAAATGAGATGGGACGGTGGCAGATGAACACCCTGATGTTCTTCTATACCCTAGCGATACTCGTGATCTGTATTGTGACGGCAGTGCTTTCGCTTGCCGCCTATGCCTCGTCTCGTCGACGCTTCTTTATCTATGGCAGCGGCGTTTTTATTTGCTATGCCATCGAGATGACCGAGATCTTCTTTTTTGAATACACGTTGCAAAACCAGAGTTTTCCAGCCAGCGACTATTACTCAATTACCATGCCTGTGTTGCGGACCCTTGTGGCGACCGCTTCACAAGCTTTTATCTGGCTCATTGCCATGGACTTGCTCGACAAACATTCAAAAAAGCAGTTTGTTATTCCCGTCGCAACGTTCTTCCTGAGCGAGCTGCTGATCATTGTCGCTGTCCCCTACGGCCCCATACATCAATGGCTCTACTACACGATGCGTCAGGTATTCCTTGTATTTGTGGGACTGTATATCTTTTGGACGGCGCATAAAAGCACGCAGGTCGAGCTTAAGGCGCGCGTCAACAATCAACGAAAGCACCTCATTATCGGCGCCATTCTGGTCGGGTGCATCGTTGCCGAGGATTTCTACAACATCCTTGTTGTTCCCATGAGCCTGGCACCCTCTTGGCTGCAGCTGTACCTGTCCGAGCGCAACTTTAGCGAGAACATCTTTGCGTGCTACTTTGCGATTCTGCTGATCATCTATGCCTATCACGTGCTTTCGATTCGCATGCAGGAGGCGCCCGAGGAAAAGAACGTCAGCGATCTTGATCGACACATCGAAGAGCAGATGCCCTTCTATCGCAACGCCTACAAGCTCTCCAACCGCGAAACCGAAGTCATGCGTCTGGTTGTGTTGGGCAAATCGAACCAAGAGATCGCTGACGAGCTCTTCCTTGCCGTGGGTACCGTCAAGACCCACATCCACAACATCCTGGTCAAAACCGAGCAGCAAAACCGTACGACCCTGATCCTCCACTTTTGGAAACGATAACCTACCAAAAAGGGACAGGTTTATTTTGGCAGGTTTTATCTGGGCAAATGCCAAAACCGCCGCGAGGGAGCTACTTTCCCTCGCGGCGGTTTTCTAGCAGTAAAACCAAGTGAGTAGGCTTTTGGCGGGATGCCGAGCACGCCCCAAAACGCCACAGCCCTGACCTGCGGTTTTGTTGAGCGTTTGTCGCAATGTGCTCGGCAGATCCAAAAAAGTCTACTCACTTAGTTTTGAGATGCATCAGGCGGGCAAAAAACCGCCGCGAAGGGGGCCCGGCTTCCTTCGCGGCGTTTGTTCGCTGTGGTTATGCGGCGGTTTTGCCCGCTCGCTACTCGCTGTAGCGGGTGGCGATGGCAGCTCGCACCATGCCGGTGCTCATGAGGTACGTTACCAGGAAGTAGCCGCCGTAGGCTGCCAGGAAAATCGCACAGGTGAGGCCCACCGTGCCGCCGATGCTCATGTTGCCAAACGTGCTCACCAGCTCGATGATCACCTTGAGCGCCACAAAGGAGTGCGCCAGACCCACTGCCAGCGGGAACAGGAAGAACACCGCTTGCTGTGCCATCACCGAATGGCGAATCTGGCGGTCGTCACAGCCGATCTGCGCCAGCACGCGATAGCTGCGGCTGCCATCTGCCACGTTGGAGAGCTGCTGGATCGACAGAATTGCCGCGCATGCAACGACCAGTACAAAGCCGATGTAGATAGCCAGATAGCTAATCATGCCGTTCATCTGCGCTGCCTGCGTATATAGCTCGGAGCGTGTCATGAAGACTCCCCACGAACCCGGCTCCTTGCCGTCAACGAGCAGGTTGTCGAGCATAGTGTATTTAATGAGCTCATCGGCCTCGGCAACATCCATCCCTCGCTTGTAGTTAACGAGCAGGTTGCTGGCATACGGCTGCAGATTAAGCTGGGACAGCAGCTCATCGGCAACGACCACGGTACCGGGATTGCTACCGAGCCCCGAGTTGGCGATGGCCGCCGTGTCCTTGTCCGACTTATCGGTTGCGGGCTTGAGCTCATGCCCACCCAAGGTGAGGGTATGGCCGCCGGCCATATATTTGGTGTACAGGTCGCCCAGCTCACCGCCCATATCACACGTAAGCACGTACTGGTCGCGGCCAATGCTCACCGGCTCCTCGCCCATCATCTGGCGCAGCTTGTTGTACTGGCTCGCCGGCGTCACAAACAGGCCCATATCATCGGCATTGCTACCCTCGAGCACCTTGGGGAGCTTTTCGCCCATGGCCTTGCACATCTCGCCTGCAGCTACCGAGGGACCCGAGCCGCCAAGCGGGTAACTCAGATACGAATCGATCTGCACATGCTCACCGGCAACATCGGCGATATTGACCTTTTTGCCGGTCTCGTCGTTGTTGTCCGCCGACTTGCGCTCGCCATGCCATGCAGCGTACAAATCGACCGTTGCATCGGCCAGCACCATGCGATCGGCCTCAGACGGATTGACATACTCCTTGTAGTAGTCGAGCGTTTCGGGCGTGTAATAGACATACGTCTGAGACACGTCAACAGGGTTATAGCGCTCGAGGTTTTCGTTCATCACGTTGGCGATCGACATACCGCAGGTCACCGAGGTAATGGCCAGAAACAGGATCATCGCGATAACGCCCATCGAAAAGCACACCGTGTTGACCTTGGCCGCAAGCTGGCGCACGGTAAACATGTTGAGGCCGCGCCAATACACGCTGCGCAGGCTCTGCAGCAGCTTGATAAGCATGCCCGAAAGGCCCCAGAACAGGGCAAAGGTACCCACCGTAACCATGGCCGTGGTGATACCAAACTGGTTCATGGCCTCCTGCAGCTTACCCTCCGTCGCGGTGAGCGGGAACCCATCGCGCAACAGGCGGTAATAGGCCACGCCCACCAGCACCACGCCCACGACAAAGATGGCGATCGCAATCCAGGGGTTGCGCGTCTTGATGCTCTCGTTGCGCCGCTCGGCGCCCATAAGCTCGATGAGCTTGGTACGGCGCACGGCGCGAAGGTTCAGCAGTAGCGTAAGCACAAACATCACGAGCATGCAGGCAAGGGTCAGGTTGAACGCATGCACCGAGAAAAAGAAGTGGAAATTAGCGATCTGTGTCTTAAAGAGCGAGGCCGTAAAGAATGTCATGAGCTGGGAGAGCCCCACGCCCAGCACAATGCCGGCGACAAAAGCGCCGACCGAGACGATCACCGTCTCGAGCGCCATGATCGTGGCGACGCGCCCGCGCCCCATGCCGAGCACCTGGTACAGGCCAAACTCCTTTTTGCGGCGTTTCATGATGAAGTTATTGGCATACACCATCAAAAAGGCCATGACACCGGCCAAAAAGTACGTCAGGTAGCCGAGCATGCTGCCCATAACCTGCGCCAAGCCCTCTTCATCGATGCCGGCAATGTCGACCTGCATCGAGATGGTGTTAAAGGCATAGAAGACCGTGACGCCCAGGGTGAGCGTCAAAAGGTAGACGAGGTAGTCGCGGCCGGCGCGGCGGACGTTGCCCCAAGCGAGTTTACAGAGCATCGGAGCCCTCACCGCCCATCATGGCAACGACCTCCATAATGCGGTCGAAGAACTCTCGGCGGTCGGTGTCGCCGCGGCGCAGCTCGGTGAAGATCTTGCCGTCACGAATAAACAGCACACGGCTCGTGTAGCTGGCGGCAAAACTGTCGTGCGTAACCATGAGCACGGTCGCGCGCAGGCGGCGATTCAGGGCCTCCAAGCTCTCGAGCAGCAGGCGGGCGCTCTTGGAATCGAGGGCGCCGGTGGGCTCGTCGGCCATGATCATGGTGGGGTCGGTGACGAGCGCGCGAGCCGCGGCAACGCGCTGCTGCTGACCGCCGGACATCTGGTAGGGATACTTGTCGAGCACCTGACTGATGGACAGGCGCGCTGCCACATCCTGCACGCGGGTCGAGATCTCTGCCGAGTTTGTGCGGGCGATGGTGAGCGGCAGGGCGATGTTCTCGCGCGCCGTGAGCGTATCGAGCAGGTTGGAGTCCTGGAAGATAAAGCCGAGCTCCTCGCGGCGGAACTGCGAAAGCTTAGCCTGCTTCATGCGCGTCACGTCCTGCCCGTTGATGCGGATTGTGCCACTTGTGGCGCTATCGATGGTCGACACGCAGTTGAGCAACGTCGACTTGCCCGAGCCCGAAGCGCCCATGATGCCAACGAATTCACCGCGATTGACGGTAAAGCTGACGTCGTTGAGCGCGCGGGTCACGTTGCCCAGCGCTCCATATACCTTTTCGAGATGCGCGACCTCCAGTACCGGGGTCGCCATGTGCGTGGTTTGCATACCGAGTCCTTTCTTGCGATTAGTCTACGGCATCTATAGTCGCAAGAAGCCGAGTCGGCTACCATCGATATGGCTTACGCTTGCCTTACCGTTGTGTAAGGTAGGGGTAGCTAGCCTGCCACGTGTTGATGTTGAGAGAGGACTCCTGTTGAAGACTGTTCATGTTGCCGCTGGGATCATTCGCAAGGAAGGATCTGACGAGCTGCTTGCCGTGCAGCGCGGCTATGGCGACATGCAGGGACTTTGGGAGTTCCCCGGTGGCAAGCTCATGCGCGGCGAGACGCCCGAGGACGCCGTACGCCGCGAACTCATGGAGGAGCTGCAGGTCAAAGTCATCAACCTGCGTGATTTCTACACCGTTGAGTATGACTACCCCGATTTTCATCTCTCCATGGAGTGCTACTACTGCTCGCTCGCCGATGAATCCGATGAACCTCAGAAGCACGACCGCCAGCTCGATATCCGCTGGATTCCGCGCACCTCGCTTGCCACGGTGGAATGGATGCCCGCCGACAAGGGGCTCATTGATGCCCTGATTGAGCTGAAGGAAAATCGGCTTGAGGCAAGCTCCGCTGATGACGCCGCGCCCAACACAGCCGACAAACCCACCGCCAAACCCAAGCGCACGCCTAAGCGCCGTAGCAAAAAACGCCCCAAGCCCGGCCTGCTCGACGGCATCGATACCTCGGACCTCTCCGCCGACGAGCGCGAACTGGTCCGCCGGCGCGCCGCCATCAAAAAGTCCATGAAGGGCAACAAGCGCGCTAATACCAAGCCCGAGCTGCTCGTACGCCAGCGCCTACGGGCCGCGGGCCTTACGGGTTATCGCCTGGAATGGAAGGTACCCGGCAAGCCCGACATCGCCTTTCCCGGGCGCAAGATCGCCATCTTCGTCAACGGCTGCTTTTGGCACCGTTGCCCCAAGTGCAACCCTAGCCAGCCCAAGCGCAACGTTGAGTTTTGGGAGGCAAAATTCCGTCGCAACGTCGAGCGCGACCGAGCCGCCATCGACGCGCTTACCCGAATGGGCTGGACGCCCATCACCGTCTGGGAATGTGAGCTCAAGAAAGACCGCATCGACGCCACGATGGAAAAGGTCATCGAGCAGGTGCGCGCCGCAGAGCCGCGGCGCTAACAGCGAGCATTCACACGCTCCGCACGTCCGCGCCACATCCACGTCACAAACCTTAGAAAGCCCTTAAGCCCAAAACCTTTCAAGAGTGTTACTCGATACCTCTGACCTGCGGTTTCATCGTAACGCCAAACCTCATTAAGTCTTTCTTTAGCGCTTCTTTGCGACGGCCGCGGCATAATACTGCCAACGCACGGGACCTAGCAGCAAACCCCGCGCGCAATCTTTTGGTGGACATCGAGGAGGCCGCATAAGCATGCATTCTTCCAATGACGCAGCACAGCAGCCATCCCTAAAACATGCAAACCTTTTCTCCTTCCCCCCGACACAGAGAAACGGTCTCCTCGACTCCCCCACCACAAAAACCAAGCGCTCAGCCGATCAGAGCCTCAACTTACGAGCTTCCTTCGAAAAGCTCCAAGCATCCCTAGACAAGGCGTTCCCCGAACAGGCGAGAGCAATCTAAGCCCATCGCGCTTTATACTGATGCCATGCGAAACATGGATCACATAGAATTGCACCGCGGAGGACGCGAGGAAGCGTTTCCCGAGACCGCCGAAGACTGGCCCTATATTGCCGAACGCGCAGAATTCGCTCGCTATCCGGGCAATTCCGTCCCCTGGCACTGGCATTCCGAAGTTGAGCTTTTCTACATGGAGCAGGGAGCGATTGACTATCGAACGCACGCGGCTCATGAACACGTGCGCTTTGAGGAAGGGTCCGCCGGCTTTATCAACGGCGGCGTTTTGCACAGCACGCTGCAATCACCCAATTCGGCACCAGCCATTCAAATGTTACATATCTTTCAGCCGTCGATGCTCGGCGATCCCGCGGGACGCCTTCAAAAGCGCTATATCAATCCTTTGCTTCAATGTCGAGGCGTCGATGTGCTCAAATGGTCGCCCACCAACCCCGACGATATGCCCTTTATCGATTTGCTAAAGAGTTCCTTTAACCACGACCTTCAACGTCCGCAGAACGAGATGGCGCTTCGGAATAGCTTGTCAGAGCTCTGGATTCAGATTTACGCCAAGGCCGAACCGCTCTTTTCCTCCGACAACGCCTCTTGGATGACCAACCGCGACGTACAGTTCAAGGCAATCCTGGACTATATCCGCGCAAACTATGCAGCCGCTATAGATGTGCCCCAGATGGCATCTGCAGCCGGCGTAAGCGAAAGAGAGTGTTACCGCATTATCGAAGCTTGCGCAGGAACGACCCCGGCGGCATATCTGCGCGCATACCGCGTAAACCGTGCTTGCGAACTTTTGGCACACACCACGCGAACGGTCCAGACAGTCGCGCGCCAATGCGGCTTTGCGACAGCAAGCCATCTTGGCCAGGTATTTAAAGAACAAATGGGATGCACTCCTTCGAGCTATCGAGCAGCGAGGCAGAATCTCGATAGTACCAGGCAGAAATCCCGCTAGCCCTTCTTCTGTCACTGCATCAAACTTGCAGGCAAACAACGGATAGGAGCTACTATATGAAGTACTTTGACTATATCGTGTTTGACGTTGATGGGACATTGGCAGATACAGAAGAAAGCGTGCTGTCATCGCTTGGCCAGATTATCCAAGAAGAAACCGGCAAAACGCTCCCCCGACACGAGCTTGAATTTGCCCTCGGCATACCCGGCAAGAACGCCCTTGAGAAACTTGGGATCTACTCACAGGCAACGCTGAATCGCTGGTGCCAAGTTGCCGCCAGCTTTAAAAGCACCATCAGCGTGTTTCCCGGCTTGCACGAAGTTATCGCAACACTCTCCGACAACGGCTGCAAACTTGGCATCGTCTCCTCACGTGCGCGCGACGAATACGCAGAAGAAATTGCACCCCTTGGCTTCGATAAGTATTTTGAGCACATCATCCTTGTCGAAGACACAACCGAACATAAACCCGCACCCGCTCCCATGCTCGAATATCTCCGGCGTACGGGCGCGAATCCTGGCAACGTCGTCTACGTTGGCGACACCGTCTACGACGAACAATGCGCAACTTCGGCAGGGGTCAGTTTTGCCAGAGCGGCATGGGGATCACACCAAGATATCCCAAACGCCACCTACAACCTCAAAACCCCCAACGACCTACTAACCCTAACAACCAAGTAACCCCCGCGCCCCACCCTTTCAGCCCCAACGCCACAAGGGCGACGACCTCGAGTAGGTCAACCTGGGAGGGACGAGGGCTTAGTTCCCCAATCTTTCCGCAGGGTGCAAAA
>UQTN01000053.1 GCA_900543945.1 uncultured Collinsella sp.
AACCGGGCCATAGCCGGCGCGTACGGACAGGCGATCGACCAGGCGGGAACCGGCAGCGCCCTTAGCGGCAGCAGAGGCGCTCGCACCGCGCGCCACCAGCAGCGCCTCGCCCGAGGCCTTCTTCTGGTCCAGAGCGGCACGACCGGCACGCTCAAGCGCGGACGTATCGTCGAACAGCAGCGCATCGATATCGCCGGCAAGCAGCTGCTCCACCAGGCCCTCGAGCTCACGAGGGGCCTCGAGCACGTCGCCCAGACGACCCGAGACATCGTCGCCCAGTACACCCACCAGACAGCTCACGAGCGGCGAGCTGTCGGCCATGCGGGCATCGAGTTTCTTTTGGCTAGCAAGCTCCGAGCGCACCTCGGACAGTTTGTTGCGCGCCTCGCTCTCGCGGGCACGCAAGTCCTTAAGGGCTGCACGGGCGACCTCGGTAGCCTCGCGCGCATCAATCTGGGCTTGACGAGCCTGATCGAGTGCACCCTCAAGCTCCTCGGCGCGGTCGCGACGGCTCTCGAGTGAGGCCGTGACTTCCTCGAGCTGGTCATCGATCTGCTCCAGGCGCGAGGCATACATGTTGTCCTCGACCTCGGCGTTGCTCAGCGAGTCCTTCACCTTGGCGAGTTCGAGCGCCGCGTTATCGGCCACACGCTGCACATCGCGTTGCTCACGCGTAAGCTGCGAAATCTGATTGTCGAGCGTCACGCGCCGCTCGTGGAGCTCGGCGGCGGCAGGTCCGGCGGCGTCAACGTCCTCCTGGGCCTGCATGTGCGCGCCGGTCACTTCCTCAAGCTGCGCACGCGCGTCCTCGAGCTCCTCTACCACGCGACGACGCTGATGCTCGGAGCTCGAGATCTGGCCGCGCATGTCGGACAGGCGCGACACCATGTTGTGGCCCTTTTCCTCGAGCAGGCGCATATCGGAGTTAATGCGGCCGACCACGTCTTGCATATGGCGGCGCTGCTCGCCCAGATCGCCCACAAACAGGCCCTTTTCCTCGAGCATGACCTGGAGCTTCTCGAGCTCGCGTTCCTTTTCGCCCAAGCGGTACTGCGCAAGCTCCAGCTCGGCGGCACCTTCCTTGGAGCGGCTCTCCAAGTCGTTCCACTGCGACTGCAGCGAACGCAGCTCGTCGACGGCCAGCATCTGCGTAAGCTCGTTCGCGCGCGAGGACAGCTCTTTATACTTGCGCGCGCGATCGACCTGACGCTCCAGCGGTCGCAGCTGACGGGCAATTTCCTTATTGATGTCGCGGGCACGCGTCAGGTGCTCGTCCATCGATTTAATCTTTCTGAGCGCACGCTCCTTGCGGCGCTTGTGCTTGGAGATGCCGGCGGCCTCCTCGATGAGGGCACGGCGCTCCTCGGGGCGGCTCTGCAAAATGGCGTCGAGCTTGCCCTGGCTGATGATGGAATGCGTATCCTTGCCCAAGCCCGAATCGTGCAGGATGTCCTGAATGTCCATCAGGCGGCACGGACTCGAGTTGATGAGGTACTCGCTTTCGCCCGAGCGATACATACGACGGGTGATGGCGACCTCGTCAAAGTCGACGGGCAGCATATGGTCCGAGTTATCGAGCACCAGCGTGACCTCGGCGACACCCACCGGCTTGCGCGCTGACGAGCCCGAGAAGATGACATCCTCCATGGCCTGGCCGCGCAGCTGCTTGGCGCTCTGCTCGCCCAGGACCCACAGAATCGAGTCAGAGATGTTCGATTTTCCCGAGCCGTTGGGACCGACGATGACGGTCAGGCCCGGCTCAAACGTCATATGGGCACGGTCGGCAAACGACTTGAACCCTTTGAGCGTGAGGGACTTGAGATACACGGTTCCTCGCTTAAACAGGCTTCTTGTTGAGAATCACGCCGTTGGTGGTGTAGCCCATGCGGTCAAGTGCCTCAAGTGCAGCGGCTCCCTCGGCTTCCTTCTTTGAGGAGCCGGAGCCGCGACCCTGGCGAATACCATCGATCAACACCACGGCGGTAAAGGTGGGCGCATGCGCCGGGCCCTCGGAGCCAACGAGCTTATACGCCGGGGGTTCGTGACCGTCGGCTTGCACGCACTCCTGCAAGAACGATTTGGGGTTCGCGGGGTGCTCGGCACGCTCGGAGGCCAGGTGCGGTTTGAGCGTACGATGGATAAAGTCCGCCGCAACATCCCAGCCGGCATCCAGGTACAGCGCACCCACGAGCGACTCGTAGACGTTCTCGAGCGCCGAGTGCAGGCCGCGCGCGCCGGTACCGGTCTCGGAGGCACCAAAGATGATGATGTCGTCGATGCCCAGCTCATGCGACACCTCGGATAGCGTAGCGCCCGAGACAAGCGACACCTTCAGGCGCGTGAGCTTGCCCTCGTCAAACTCGGGATAGGACTCAAAGAGCGAACGGGCGACGACGGCGCCCAAAATGGAATCGCCCAAGAACTCAAGGCGCTCATAGCTGGCAGAAACCGGCTGGCCCTCGACTGCCGAGGGATGCGTAAGCGCCGCGCGCAGAAGCACCTTATTATTGAACTCGTGGCCCAGAATTTCCTGTGCGCGCGTAAGTCGTTCAGACAAAGCCAAGACCTAGGCCTCCCTGGCGTTTTCAATCGCGTCGACGGCGTCGGCGACAGAGTTGAGCGAGAGCAGAGTCTCGTCATCGATCTCGAGGTTGAACTCGTCCTCGATAGCCGTAACCAGCTGCAGGCGCTCGAGCGAGTTGGCATCGAGATCGTCAAAGGTGGTCTCATCGCTAATTTCGGCAACATCGACGCCCAGAACGTCAGCAGCGACCTCGGCGATCTTGTCGAAGATTTCGGAGCGGTCCATAGCGCTTCCTCTCATAGTACATGAATACCAAAAGAATGGTACCGCCCGGGCGGTACCAAGACACGGTTCTGATTCTACCCCACGAAGCAGGCCGCGAGGCACATAACAGCGCTCTAACTCGCTCTTATAAAACGATGCCGTCCATGGAGTTGGCGACATTCTCGACCAGCCCGGCGCGCACGGCTTCGGCCGCCGCAAGCGTACCGTTTTTAACAGCTTCGACCGAGGTGGCGCCATGGCCGATCAGAACCACGCCGCGCAGGCCCAAAAGAATCGCGCCGCCCTTGGCGTCGCCCGAAAGCTTGGCCTTAATCTGGCGCATCTGCTTTTTAATGAGCAGCGCGGCGATCTTGGTGCCAAGCGAGGCCATAAAGACGCCCTTGAGTTCCTGCAGCAAAAACTTAGCAGCGCCCTCGGTGGCCTTGAGCGCGATGTTGCCGGACATGCCGTCGGCGACCACGACGTCAAAATTGCCCGACGTAAGATCGGTGCCCTCGCAGTTACCAACAAAGCCGGGAACGGCGGCTTTCATGGCCGGGAAGCACGCCTTGGTAAAATTGGAGCCCTTCTCGTCCTCGGTGCCGTTGGCAAGCAGGCCCACGCGGGGATGCTCAATGCCCAGGACGACGCGGGCATAGGCGCTACCCATCTGGGCAAAACGCACCATGTCGTCGACCTCGACATCGGGGTTGGCGCCCATATCGCACAGCACCGTCAGACCGCCGGCGCGATTGGGCAGCGCATTGGTCAGACAGGGGCGCACCGGCTGCTTCTTGCCTTCGGCCTGATACCTAAACGGCGTCACATAGGCGGTGGCGGCAGCGGTCATGGCACCGGTCGAGCCGGCAGAGAAGAACGCGTCCGCATTTCCCTTCTTGATGGCGCGGCACGACAGCACGATCGACGACTTGCGTTTGGTCATCACGGCGCGAATGGGATCGTCATCCATAGCGATAACGTCGGGTGCCTCAAGTGCCTCAACACGTGCGTGGGAAGCAGCAAAGGGATTGACGATTTCGGCGGGGCCAGCTGCCAAGACCTCGATATCGGGATCGGCGGCAAGTGCAGCCTCGATACCATCGAGAACAACCTGAGGTTTCTCGTCTCCACCCACAACGTCTACACAAACGCGAACGTTACTCATATACATGCTCCTTATACAAAAATGGCCGACTCATTGAGCCGGCCATTGTGGTTCCATTTGGAACGGCATCGCATCCAGAGTATACCGTTACTCGGTAACGATAACCTCGCGGTCCTTGTAGAAACCGCAGCTGGGGCACACGTGGTGCGGGAGCTTGACAGCGCCGCAACGGGGGCACGTGGACTGAGCCGCAGCCGAGATCTTCATGTTAGCGGAACGACGGGTGTGAGTGCGGATACGACCCTGCTTTTGTTTAGGTACGGGCATAGTGACCTTCCTTATGAACTATCCAGTGTGGCGATTACGCGCAAGTAGCGATACTACCACAGTTTTACTCATCGAGCTTGAGATTCTTCAATGCTGCAAATGGATTTTCCGTGGCAGCGGCCCATTCTGCCTCTGCCTGGGCGGCGCAATCGCATTGCTCGACGTTGAGATTGCAGCCGCAAGTGGGGCACAGACCGCGGCAATCGGGCTTGCAGAGCACCACAAACGGCGTGTCCATAACGACCGCGTCGTTGATGGGCTCACCCAGATCGACGATGCGGTCCTCACCCAGGAGCTCGTAGCCGTCCTCGTAGGCCTCGGGATCCTCGGGCTCCTCAAAGAGGTAGAACTCCTCGATCTCGCCGGCGATATCAAACGAGGCGGGCTCCAGGCAACGGTCGCACTCGCCGGTGGCGTGCGCGCGGACCATGCCCGTGAGCAAGACACCGGTACCGGCATTGGTAAAGACAACGTCGTAGTCGATGCCGTCCTGCAGCTGGTACTCCTTCTCGCCCACCGTGTAGGTGGCGACATCGACCTTACCGGTCAGCGGATACGAATCTCCAGGAAACTCGAGCTGTTCGGAAAGATCGACGGTAACGCTCGGGAACTCAGCCATTACCACTGACCATTCTGCTGGGCGGCACCCTCGTTGAGCTGCTGACGGCAACGGGTAACGGTGCCGGTCAGGCTCTTGAGGTTCTCCTCCAGGTGCGTAAAGACCTGCTCTGCGTAGTCCTCGGCAGCATAACGCGTCTCGCGCTCGTACTGCTGGGCACGATCACGGATGTCGTCGGCCTGCTGCTGCGCTAAGCGGACGATCTCCTGCTCACCGGCAATGGTGAGGGCCTGCTGCTGAGCGTCGGCGATGATGGAATCGGCCTGGGCGGCGGCGGAAGCCATAAGCTCCTCGCGCTCCTTAAGGATACGGCGGGACTTCTGCCACTCCTCGGGATAGCTCATGCGGATCTCGTCGAGGATGTTGAAGAACACGTCGGCGTCGATGACCTTGAACTGAGCGTTCTTGCCGAAAGGCGGCTTGGCTTCCTCGATCAGCCCTTCGAGCTCATCGACCAAGCTGACGATCCTATCGCCAGGAAAATTCTCGCCCGGCATCCGGTCTCCTTTCATAGGTAACATATCATCGTGCTAGTTTACCACATGCCACCAGGCAATAAAAAACGTCACGAAAAGCGGTGTCTGAGCGCTTCGACCACGTTGGGCGGGACAAACGTCGATACATCGCTGCCGAGCGAGGCGATCTGACGAACGACCGAGCTCGAGATATAGCCGTACTGCGGCGCACTCATGACAAAGATGGACTCCAGCTCGTTATCCAAGCGATAGTTGAGATCTGCCTGCTGCAGCTCGTACTCAAAGTCGGTCATGGCGCGCAGGCCCTTGACCACGGCCCCCGCCCCCTGCTCGCGAGCGAAGTCGACCAAGAGGCCGGTAAAGGGCAGGACCTCGACGCCGTCGATATCACCGAGCGCCTCGCGGGCCAGCGCCACGCGCTCATCGAGCATAAACGTGGTGCCCACACCGTTTTTACCCTGCGACTCGGCGACAGCGACTATCACGCTGGGAAAGATGCGGCGGGCGCGGCGGATCACATCGATATGGCCAAACGTGATGGGATCGAAGGTGCCCGGGACGATCACGCGGTTGATGGTGTCACTCATGGGCGTTCTCCTGAACCGTCGTGGCATCGTTGTTGTGAGCATCGGTGCCGGCGCAATCTTCCTCACCATCATCCTCGCCGTTGCCGACCCAACGAAGCAGGTCGACCGAGGTAATGCCGTAGCGCTTCTCGCGCACGATCTCAAAGCCTGCCGGATGCGCGCCCGCATCGGCGGCGGCATGCTCAAACAGGGCATAAGCGCCAGGTGCAAGCAGACCCTGCTGAGCCAGGTTCTGCAGTAGTTCCTCGACCGGCTCGGCACCAAAAGCATAGGGCGGGTCGAGCAGGACCAGATCAAAGGGGCCGCCCGGCACACGACCGCGCGAGGCGCTCGCCAGCATGTCGCCCGTTACCACGCGCCAACGCGCACGGTCACGGCAGAGCGACTCGATATTCTTGGTAATGAGCCGCGCGGCATTCCGATCGATCTCGAACGTCGCGAGTGAGCGGGCACCACGTGAGAGCATCTCTAACCCTAAGGCACCGGAGCCGCCAAAGGCGTCCAGCACGCGGACCTCGTCCAGATCGAAGTCAAATGCCGACATGACCATAGATGCGCATGCCTCGCGCACGCGATCGGTCGTGGGGCGGGTGACATCGCGACCACGGGGCTCCTCGATCTTACGACCGCGCCATTCGCCGCCGATGATTCTCATCCTCCGCTGACCTCCTTAAAAATGTGTCGATATCGCATGGCGACCGCATCGCGCAGGGGGCGCGTCGCCACGGAGTCAAGGGTGCAAGCATACCGCAAGAGCTCGACCGCGTCCAAATGGGCCCACTCGATCAGCTCCTCGTCGGCATCCAGGTCGACAAAGCGCAGGGTCACACCGCCATGCTGGCGGTACCCCAGAATTTCGCCCTCGTGGCGCAGACGCAGGTCCATCTGGGCGAGCGTAAAGCCGTCCGAGGTCTTTTCGAGCGACTGGAGACGGTCTTGCGCCGCCGAAGCGCCGCCGTTGCCCTTGGAGTGCGTCATGACCAGGCAGGTGCCCGACACGCTGCCGCGGCCCACGCGGCCGCGCAGCTGGTGCAGGGCCGCCAAGCCAAAGCGCTCACCGTTCTCGATGACCATGACGGTGGCGTTGGGCACGTCGACGCCCACCTCGACCACCGTAGTCGAGACGAGCACGTCAATCTCGCCGCGCTTGAAGGCATCGATAACCTGGTCCTTCTCCCCCGCTGGCATGCGGCCGTGAAGGCGCTCGATGGCAAGACCCGGCAACGCCAGACGCAGGCGATCGAGCTCGGTCGCCGTATCGTGCAGCGGCACGGGGACCGTCACGCGGCCCTCGCCGTCGCGGGCGATACCGGGCACGTCCTCCAGCTCATCGGCCGAGTCGCTCGGCTCCACGAGCGGGCAAATCACGTAGGCCTGCTGACCCTTTTCATGCGCCTCGCGGATGGCGCCATAGGCAAGGTCGCGGCTCGACTCGGTAAGCACGCGTGTCGTCACGCCAGCGCCAGGGACGGGCCGATGGCGGATGATGCTCGTGCCCAGATCGCCGTAGACCGAAAGTGCCAGCGTACGTGGGATGGGCGTTGCCGTCATAACGAGCAGATCGGCACCAGGGCCCTTCGCACGCAGGGCGTTGCGTTGGCCGACGCCAAACCGGTGCTGCTCATCGATGACCACGAGCGACAGATGCTTGAACGCAACGTTATCCGAAAGCACCGCGTGGGTGCCAAAGAGGACATCGAGCTCGCCCGATTCCAGCTGCGCATGGATCCGCTCGCGCTCGGCCGCCGGCGTGGCGCCCGTCAGGAGCGCCCAGGTCATGCCAGCCTGCGAAAGCAAGGGGCCGGTCTTATCGGCATATTGACGCGCCAGCACGCCCGTGGGCGCCATAACGCAGGCCTGCGTGCCGCTATCGGCAGCCACAGCCAGCGCGCAGGCGGCAACAGCGGTCTTGCCGGTACCGACATCGCCCAGCAGCAGGCGGTTCATCACGCGCCCGCCATCGCACATATCGCGCAGGATATCTTGGAGCGCGGCCTCCTGCTCGTCGCTCAGCGAAAACGGCAGGGCCTGCTTAAGCGCGGCCAGGTGCTCGCCCGCGGCATGCGCATAAGGCACCACGTCGACCATACCGCCATCGTTGCGCAGACGCAGTGCGAGCTGCAAGCAGAGACACTCCTCGTACGCAAGACGCCGGCGTGCGATGTCGCGCTCGGCCATGCTCGAGGGAAAGTGGATCGAGCGCAGCGCACGGGCATTGCTCATGAGCTTCCGCTTTGCGCGCAGCGGCGCGGGAATGGGATCGAACGGATTAGCAGCCACTTCGAGCGCACCGCTCACGATACGGCGCATCCATGCCTGACTCACGCCGTCACTTACGTAGTGAACCGGCAAAATGGTGCCGGCGGCGCGCCCGTCCTCGAGCTTTTCAAAGTGGGGCGAGGCCATCTGCTTAAAACCGTAGGCAAACTCAACCTTGCCCATCACGGCCAGGCGGTCGCCCTGCTTAAGCTGCTGGGCAATCCAGGGCTGGCGGAAAAAGGCGACCTGCAGCACGCCCGTCTCATCAACGAGTGAGACCTCGGTCACCTGCATGCGCGGACGCGGCTTCTTTTGAACGATACGGTCGACCGTGGCGATGATGGTGCACACGGTACCAATGGGCGCCATCTCGATGGACCAGGAGCGCGTAAAGTCGAGGTATCGATGAGGGATATGGAGAAGGAGGTCCCCCACCGTCCGAATACCCAGACGGCGAAGGGCCTCCTCACGTTTACCCGAAACATATTTGAGTCGCGCGATATCCTCGTCGAGCGCATTGCTCTGGGCAAAGCGCTCCGAGACGCGCGGCACGGAGCACAGCTCGGACATGGGCAGTTGCCTACTCGATCGAGAAGATAACGGGATAGAGCGGCTGCTCGCCACGATGGGCGTCAATCTCCAGATCGGGCTGAGCCTCCTCAATGGCGTCGACAATCTCCTGGAAGGCCTCATCGGACAGTTCCTCGCCTGCCAGAATCGTCAGCGCGTCACCCTCCTCTTCCTCCTGCATACGGTTGATGCAGTCGAGCGTGACCTGCTTCACGTCGGAGCCGACCACATCGATGGAGCCGGCGATGATGCCCATGACGTCACCGGAGTGAATCGGCGAGCCGTCGGAGGCACTGGAATCGCGCACGGCACGGGTGACCTCGCCATCACGAACCTCACTGATGGCGTCGACCATAGCGGCGACGGCATCCTCGAGCTCGGAATCGGGCAGGACCGCGAACAGCGCGGAGAAGGCCTGCGGAACGGTCTTGGTGGGAACGACGGCGACCTTCTTGTCGGTGCAGGCAGAGGCAGCGGCCTCGGCGGCCATGCGGATGTTGCCGTTGTTGGGCAGAATGATGACCGAGGTCGCGTTGACCTGGTCGACGGCGCCCAGCAGGTCTGCAGTCGAGGGATTCATGGTCTGGCCACCGGACACGATCACGTCAACGCCGAGGGACTTGAGGATGTCTGCCTCGCCGGAACCGGCGGCAACGGCGACAAAGCCCAGGGCCTTCGCGGGCTCGGCGGCCTTCTCCTGGTCCTCGTGGATCTTGGCGGTACGGTCGTGGGCCTCCATCTCCATGTTGTGGATAAAGACCTCGTAGATCTGGCCAAGCTGCAGCATGTGCTCGAGCACCAGGTTCGGGGTGTTGGAGTGCACGTGGATCTTGTAGTCGGGATATGCGCCCACGAGCAGCTCACAGTCGCCCATGGAACCCAGGAACTTAAGGCACTCGTCCTCGTCAAACGGGGCGTCGGCCTTAAACAGGAACTCATTGCAGTAACGGAATTCCGAGCCCTCCCAGTCGTCGTTAGCCTCGATCTCAACGCGGCCAAGAGCGGCATCACGGGCAGAGCCGGCGGAGTCAAACGTAGCGGAGAAATCCTCGACAACGGTGCTGCGGCCAAGAGCGGCAGCTACGAAGTTCTCGAGGAAGATGGCAAAGCCAAAGGCGCCGGAGTCGACCACGCCGTTCTCCTTCAGAACGGGCAGCAGGTCGGGCGTGCGAGCGACGGACTGGTAGGCCTCGACGACGATGGCATCGAGCGCGTCCTCGGCCGAGAACTTCTTCTTTTCGCACTCGTCGGCCTTGGTCGAGACATCGCGCAGCACCGTGAGAATCGTGCCCTCGATGGGCTTACGGACGGCCTGGAAGGCGACCTTGACGGCGCGGCGGAACGCATAGGCGATGTTGGCGGACGTGATGGGCTCATCAGCAGAGACGAGACCCTCGGCCACGCCGCGCAGGATCTGAGAGGTGATGACGCCGGAGTTGCCGCGGGCACCCATCAGGGAGCCGTGGGTGATGGCGCCGGCGATGGCCTCCATATCGGCATCGGCGGGAAGGGCGGAAAGCTCCTTGGTCACCGAGGCGAGCGTGAGCGACATGTTGGTACCGGTGTCGCCGTCGGGTACGGGGAAGACATTGAGCTTGTTGATCTCCTCGGCCTTGTCGGAAACAGCAGCCGCAGCGATCGGAAAACAGGTGCGAATGGTCTTTGCAATCATGGGTATTTGAATCTCCGTTTTCGGATGCTAGTTCAGACGGCTCTTGAGCGCGTCGATGTGAATGCCGATCTTAAGGCTGGCGGGATCGATCTGGGCGATCTCCTGCAGGGTGAAGGCAACGGAGCTCGAAAGATTGTGGCAGACGGACTTCATGTTGACGCCGTTCTCGAGCACGACGTGAAGATCGACCGTAAGGCCGTTCTCGTCGGCGGAGACAAGCACGCCCTTGCGGAGGCGCTGACCGGCAAGCAGGCGCACGCTCTCGGCGCCCTGGAGCTGCTCAGCCATACCGACGACGCCATAGCACGTCATCGCGGCATAACCGGCAATATCGGCAATAACGTCGTTCGAGACGCTCAGGCTGCCGTTGATGGTCTCAGACACAAGAATCTCCTTATCTGGTGCTCACGGCACCATGTCGTGGGAGCAATCATTGCAATATTCTACAACGACCGCGCCATGTTGAGGTGATGGGTCGCGGGATTACATCCTCGACACGAAATGTTGATATGGCAACGTTCGAGTCAAGTGGCCGCGGCATGAAAAAACCCGCCGCATAAGCGACGGGTTTTACAACCTGGCTCCCCGGGTAGGACTCGAACCTACAACAGCGCGGTTAACAGCCGCGTGCTCTACCATTGAGCTACCGAGGAATAGGTGCGTGCTCTCAAGCAACGAAATTTATTATACGGACGAATCAGCTCAGGGCAAGAACTTTTTTAAGAAATTTTCTCGCCTTGATCCCTTGGGGACGGCCTAACTGCCGGCACCGGCAACGGGGAAACGCCGATGTTTTGAGAATGCCAGCGAGCGGGCACCAGAGCGAACAAATTGGCATGAAAAGAGGACGGCATAGACCTTCTGGTCATGCCGTCCTCTTTGAATGACAAGTTGTCGCTCTGGTGCCCGCGCAGCGTCGGCCAGTTACGGCGTTTGGTAAAACGCCGTAACTACTAAGACTCGATATAGTCTTTGAGCTTGCTGCTGCGGCTCGGGTGGCGGCGCTTGGCCAAGGTCTTGGACTCGATCTGGCGGATACGCTCGCGCGTGACGCCAAACTCGCGGCCGACTTCCTCGAGCGTGCGGGGATGCCCGTCGACAAGGCCAAAGCGCAGCTCGATAACCTTGCGCTCACGATCGGCAAGCGAGTCGAGCACCTGGGTGAGCTGCTCCTGCAGCATGGAGAAGCTGGCGGCATCGGGCGGAACGATAGCCTGGGAGTCCTCGATGAAGTCGCCCAGCTGGGAATCCTCTTCCTCGCCGATGGGGGTCTCGAGCGACACGGGCTCCTGCGAAATCTTCTGGATCTCGCGGACTCGGTCGGCGCTCATGTCCATCTCGGCACCGATCTCCTCAGGGGTCGGGTCGCGACCCAGGTCCTGAAGGAGCTGGCGCTGCACGCGGACGAGCTTGTTGATGGTCTCGACCATATGCACGGGAATACGGATGGTACGGGCCTGATCGGCAATGGCGCGCGTAATGGCCTGACGGATCCACCACGTGGCGTACGTGGAGAACTTAAAGCCCTTCTGGTAGTCGAACTTCTCAACAGCGCGGATCAGACCGAGGTTGCCCTCCTGGATCAGGTCAAGGAACAGCATGCCGCGGCCGACATAGCGCTTGGCGATGGAGACGACCAGACGCAGGTTTGCGCTGATGAGAGCCTGCTTGGCCTCGAGGCCGACATTCTCGATACGGGTCAGACGGCGCATCTCGGCACGCGTGAGCTCGAGCTCGCCTGACTCGGCAGCCTCGAGCTTCTCGGTGGCCTCGAGACCGGCCTCGATCTTCATGGCCAGATCGACCTCTTCGGAGGCAGTCAACAGGTCGACCTTGCCGATCTCCTTGAGGTACATACGGACCGGATCGCCGGTCAGCATCACCGTGGAGGCATCGATGCCACGCACGCGGGAGCGTGAACGGGACGTGCGCACGGTGCGCTTCTTCTTGCTCTTGGAAGAACCCATCTCGGCGTCGGCCTGACGGGCCATCTTGAGCTCATGATCGTCAAGCGAGCCGGAATCGTGCTCGTCGTCGTCATCGAAATCGTCGGTATCGGTATCGTTATCGTCATCGTCGACGTCCATGGGGGCGTCGTCGTTACCGCTCGCGGAGATAATCTGGATGCCGCTGTTGCGCAGCGCGGAATACACCGCGGTGAGCTGCTCGTCAGAAACATCGATATCCTTCAGGGCGACCTGAATCTCGTCCTCGGTTACCGAAGTCCTGTTTGAGCCGTTGCCCATGAGCTTTGCAACGTAGGATTCCAGCCCAGTACCCGTGCTCTCAGTCTTTTTTGGCACAGATTCTCCCTTCATAGTCCACAGGACTCAATACTTTAGCACACATATTGACGTCTATACCCAAAAAGAGGACTGGATATAGGCAAGAATACGCTGGTTGACCACAACATCTAGGCCTGTTCGGTGCCTGCGGCCTCCAGACCGATCAAACGGAACGGGTCCGCCACGCCGCCGATCGACTTTTGCAGTTCGCGCTGACGCTGCGAGTCCTGCGCGGCCTGCACGGTCAGCGCACGACGGGCCTCATCATCGAGCGAACGGTCCTGGCGCAGCTTGGCCTGTGCGGCACGCATGCGACGCTTGATGGTGTAGAGCTCGAGCGTATCGAGCATAAACACAATGTTCGTCTCGGTGGGGTGCTTGCTCGTCGCCGAGAGGCGCCCGGCACTCACAAGCGTTGCCGCCTCGGGACACACCGAGCGTGCCGCATCCATGCAGGCTGCAGGATCGGTTCCCGGCGGCGTTGCCAGAACGGCCCATGCGATGGACTCGTGACGTGGGTCAACCCACTCGATAGAGCAGATGCGGTCGGCATACGTGCGGAACAGGTCGGGGTAGCTCGTGAGCATGGTCAGCAGCTCACGCTCCCCTGCCAAGGACTTACGCTCAAGATCAGTAAGAACCATCGGCGCCGCCGCAGCCGGAGCACCCGAACCATCAGTCACAGGTACAGCACCCATACCATCAGGCGCGTCGATCGGCGGCAGGTCGTCGACGACCTCCACAGGCGCGGCACCGTAAGCATCGAGCGGGACATAGTCGTACGGCTCTTCCTCGACCGACGCCGCTACTGCCGGCGTCGCGCCCGACGCCCAAGCACCACGAGATGTCCCCTGCGAACCAGACGACCGACCGCCCGCGCTACCGGACCGCTCAGCTTGCGCCCGCTGGCGTTCATAGTTCTGTTCGCGACGGCGCTCCGCATCTTCGCGCTTGGCAACATCGCGAAACACGCGACCCGAACTCGCGCGCACCGTCTCCAAATCCAAACCCAGCAGATCGGCAATCTGGATAAAGTACGTGTCGATCATATAGCTATCGCGCAGCGGATAGATAAGCGTCAGCGCATCTTCCAGCGCCTTGGCGCGACCGCCCGGCGTGGTGATGTCGCTCGACTCCTGCAGCGAGCGGTAGACAAAGTCCATAAGCGGCTCGGCGGCGTCAATACGTTTCTGCAGCTCCTCTCCGCCGTGCGCCGCGATGAACTCCATGGGGTCGTTGCCGTCGGGCAGTACCACGCAGCGCAGGTCCATCGAATCCTGCTCGATAAACTGAATCGCGCGACGGGCGGCCTTCTGGCCCGCGGCATCGCCGTCAAACATATACACGATGCGGTTGGCAAAGCGGGTGAGCGTCTTGACGTGATGCTCCGTGAGCGCGGTGCCCAGCGTAGCGACGACGTTTTTAATCCCCGCCTCCCAACAGGCGATGCAGTCGGTATAGCCCTCTACCACAATGGCGGTATCCTGCGCGACGATAAACTCCTTGGCCCAATTAAAGCCGTAGAGGTTTCGCTTTTTATGAAACACGCTCGTCTCGGCGGTGTTGAGGTACTTGGGTTGGCCGTCTCCCATGATGCGACCGCCAAAGGCGATGTTGTGACCCTGCTCATCAAAGATGGGAAACATCACGCGGTCGTAAAAACGGTCGGCGAGC
>UQTN01000054.1 GCA_900543945.1 uncultured Collinsella sp.
AAAAAGTCTACTCACTTAGCCAGCGGGCAGCCAAAAAAGAACCGTCGCAACGTCGTTTGACTCCGTTGCGACGGTTTTTTGAGCATTTTCGCACTGCCGAGGACGCAGACGCTCCTCATTTCTCGCGCTTACCGAGCAAAAAGGCGCTATTCTCCGAAAGTAGTCAAAAAAGCTCCGTCCCAAATTAGCTACCCTTTGCACCGATTATTCGCCTGGGTTGATGTTCGCATAGAACTCGGCGCCGTCATCAAGGCGCAGGATGCCCACGCGACCGAACTCGGAGCCGGTGGCGGCGGCGCAGTCGATATCGATGCGATCGGGCACGCCGGCGGTATCCTCGCCACCCAGACGCACAATCTGCCCGCGGCCCGACTCCTCATCGAGTCCCGCAAGGCCACCTACCTCGCAATAACGCCCGAGCGACACCGTTGGCGTGTGGCCGCTCACCACGACCGGCCCCTCGCCCTCGGCAGAAAGCAGTCCCGTCGGCGCATCCCAATAGCCGTGACGAATCCACAGCAGGTCATCGAACGACTGCACGGCGAGCATTTGCCGCAGCAGCTCGCTATCGGCATCGACCGCTCCCCTGCCGTCACCGCAATCGACACCATGCTCAAGCAAAAACGCGCGCGCCGCCTCGGTCTGGATGCCGGCATGCACCAGCAGGTACGGGCGCTCCTCGGTCTCGGCCACCGCGTAGAGCGGCAGCGCGGCCATCCATCGCACGAGCTCCTCGTATGCCTCAAATTCCATGTCGTTGAGCTGCTCGCGCGTCGTCCAGCCACCGTTGATATCCCAGGTCTCGGCATCGAGCGGATCCTGGCCAATGATGGCATCGAGCATGATCTGCTCGTGATTGCCCTTGAGCACGTGGGCGTTGGGCAGCGAGCGCACGAGCTTAATAACGCCGACCGGATCGGGCCCGCGATCGATCATGTCGCCCAGCACGTACAGCGTGTCGTCGGACGTCAACGAGATCTTAGACAGGGCCTCGTCAAGCGCACGCACGTGCCCGTGAGCATCAGATGTCACATAGATCGCCATGGTACGCCTCTCCTTGCATTGCGGCCGAAGCCCGGCGCCGCAACTAAAACTTCAAGTTGAACTTAAACGTTACCCATTGTACTCCGTTGCAATAAAGCTGGAAAGGGTTTCCAAGCAGAGGCAAAGACGGCAGCCGTCTATGACGATATCGCGCACGCCCGCAATCCAACCCCATAAACCCACCATCTTTGGGTACAAATAACCGCAGACAACTGACCGTGCCACGCCAACCACCCAGGAGCGGACACCATCCATGAACCAGATCCTTCTCTTTATCGGCCTCGTTATTATTCTGTGCCTGACCATCAAGCCCGTCGGCAAAAAACTCCCCTTCCCCACCCTGCTCATCTTTATCGCGCTCGGCATGCTGTTGGGCGTCAACGGCCCGGCTCACATCGACTTTAGCGACTACGCGCTCACCGAAACCGTCTGCAGCACGGCGCTGCTGTTCATCATGTTCTACGGCGGTTTTAACACCAACATCGACCGTGCCAAGCCCGTCGCCGCGCCTGCGGTGCTGCTGAGCACGCTCGGCGTCGTCATCACTGCCGGCATTACCGGCGTGTTCGCGCACTTTGTACTGGGCTTCGACTGGATCGGCGGCCTGCTGCTGGGATCGGTTGTGGCGTCCACCGACGCGGCCAGCGTCTTTAGCGTTCTGCGCGAGCACAGCCTTTCGCTGAGGGGCGGCACCGACTCGCTGCTCGAGGTCGAATCGGGCTCCAACGACCCCGTCGCCTACATGCTCACCGCCGTGCTCGCCACACTCGCAGCCGGCGGCGACATCAACATTCCCACACTGCTGGCCAAGCAGATTATCCTGGGCGTGGGCCTGGGCCTTGCCATCGGCTGGGCGGCGGGCCACCTGATTGAACGCGCACGCGCAACAGCCGAGGGCGCGCAGACCATCTTTTTGTTCGCCGTGGCAATCGTCGCCTACGCGCTGCCGAGCTACCTGGGCGGCAACGGCTTTTTGGCCGTGTACCTGGCCGGCATTGTGCTGGGCGCGAGCGACATCACCGGCAAGGTCGAGCTGGCGCACTTCTTTGACACCCTCACCGAGATGGCCGAGATGACGATCTTCTTCTTGCTCGGCCTGCTCGTGACGCCCGCCCGCCTGCCGCAAATGCTGCTGCCGGGCCTGGCGCTCATGGCGTTTATGCTCTTTGCGAGCCGTCCCATCGCCGTCGGCATGCTCCTGGCGCCCTTTAAGACGAACCCCCGCCAGGTCGCGCTCGTAAGCTGGGCGGGTCTGCGCGGAGCAGCTTCGGTCGTCTTTAGTCTCTTTGCCGTGGTGGCAGGTGTTCCCGGCGGACACGACCTATTTGACCTGGTGTTTGTGATTGCTGTGTCGAGCATTGTGGTGCAGGGCTCGCTGCTGCCGGCGGTGGCGAAGAAGCTCGATATGATCGATGCGGAAGGCGACGTGCGCCGCACCTTTAACGATTACCGCGACGAGGACGGCATGTCGTTCGTCAAGCTCAAGATGGGAGCTGGACATCCGTTTGCCGGACGTTCGCTCGCCGACATTGGCAGTGCGACGGACATGCTTGTGGTTCTGGTGCTGCGCGACGGCGCGCACCCCGTGCTGCCCAACGGCGATACCGTGATCGAGGAAGGCGACCTTCTGGTTATGGCCGCCCCGACGTTTGAAGAGCGTGCCGAGGTTACGCTGCGCGAGGTCACCGTGACCCCCCACGGTCGCCTGGCCGGCCAGCGCCTGCGCGATGTGCCGCAAGGCAAGCACCCGTTTATCGTCGTGATGCTCAAGCGCGACGGCCAAACGATCATCCCCGACGGCAACACCCTCATATACGCCGGCGACGAAGCCGTCATCGCCACGCTGGCGTCGTAGTGACCAGGGGTTAGCTAATTTGCGACGAAGAAATCAAGCGCCTAGAGAACCTCATGCCTTCGCTCGCAGATTTGGATTTGCCCGAGGAGTAAAGCACCCCTCCCCCATGTAACCATCCTGTAAATCATAGCGGCGCACTCGAGTTTTACCGTGATGCGGTCGCGCCTGACGCTCCACTGTGCTAAAGTATCCCGAACGTTCAAACGACTACGAGGGGAACTAGAAGATGGCACGTGTGCACAACTTCTCAGCTGGCCCGGCCGCACTGCCTACAAGCGTGCTCGCCGAGATCGCCGACGAGATGATGGACTACCGCAGTTGCGGCATGTCCGTGCTCGAGATGAGCCATCGATCTAGCATGTACCAGCAGATCATCGACGACGCCGAGGCAACCCTGCGCCGCCTGCTGAGCATCCCCGATAACTACCGTGTTCTGTTTTTGCAGGGCGGCGCCACGCTGCAGTTTGCGGGCATCCCGATGAACCTCATGCGCCGCGGCCGCGCCGGCTACGTCGTGACCGGCAACTTCGCCAACAAGGCGTACAAGGAAGCCGCCAAGTACGGCGAGGCCGTGCTGCTCGCGAGCTCCGAGGACGCCAATTTCGACCGCATTCCCGCCATGGCCGACATCAACGCGCGCATTGCCGCCGAGGCCGCGGGCGGCGGGCTCGACTACGTCTACATCTGCCAGAACAACACCATCTTTGGCACCATGTACCACGAGCTGCCTAACTTCGGCGACGTACCGCTGGTCGCCGATGTCTCGAGCTGCTTTTTGTCGCAGCCGCTCGACGTCGAGCGCTACGGACTCATCTACGCCGGCGCTCAGAAAAACGCCGGCGCCGCGGGCGTCACCGTGGTTATCGTGCGCGACGACCTGATCGCCGACGGTCCAGCCTTTGCGCAGACGCCGCAGTACATGGACCTTAAGACCCAGGCCGCCAAGGGCTCCATGCTCAACACGCCCAACACCTTTGGCATCTACGTATGCGGCAAGGTGTTCCGTTGGGTGGAGCAAACCGGCGGACTTGCCGCCATGACCGAGCGCAACTGGGCCAAGGCCAATCTGCTCTACGATCTGCTCGAGCACAGCGAGCTGTTCCATGGCACCGCGCAGACCGGCAGCCGCTCCATCGCCAACGTCACCTTCCGCACCGACGATGCCGGCCTCGACGCCGCCTTTGTCGCAGGCGCAGCCGAGCACCAGATTCAAAACGTCAAGGGCCATCGCCTCGTCGGCGGCATGCGCGCCAGCGTGTACAACGCCGTCACCATGGAGGACGTGCAGGCGCTGGCCACGTATATGAAGGACTTCGAAGCGCAGCATAGTTTGAGCCCGCGATCTAACTGGCCCGCAACGAGCGGGCCGACCAGCCACTTCAAACCACTTGTTTTAAACAAACCTGCTAAGGAGCTTTCCATGCGCAAGATCAAGACCATCGACGACATCACCAAAGACGGCGAAGTCGAGTTTGGCGAGGGCTACGAATTTGTGAGCACCGCCGAGGAGGCCGACGCCATCCTGATGCGCTCGACCGACCTGCACGGCTACGAGCTGCCCGAGGGCATCCGCGCCATCGCCCGCTGTGGCGCCGGCGTCAACAACATCCCCGTCGAGGAGTACGCCAAGAAGGGCGTCGTTGTCTTTAACTCCCCCGGCGCCAACAGCAACGCCGTCAAGGAGCTCGTCCTGGGCATGCTGGTGCTTTCGAGCCGCGGCGTGGTGCAGTCGATGAACTGGGTGCGCGACAACGCCGACGACCCCGATATCCAAGTCGACGCCGAGAAGGCCAAGAAGGCCTTTGTGGGTCGCGAGCTCAAGGGCAAGCGCATTGGCGTCATCGGCCTGGGCAACGTGGGCTCCAAGGTCGCCAACGCCTGTGTCGATCTGGGCATGGACGTCTACGGCTACGACCCGTTCATTTCCGTCGAGCACGCGTGGGTGCTGAGCCGCGAGGTGCAGCGCGTGGGCACGCTCGAGGATCTGTGCCGCGGCTGCGACTACCTCACCGTGCACGTGCCCAGCAAGGCCGACACCATCGGTATGATCAGCACCGAGCAGATTAACCTGCTAGCGCCCGACGCCGTGCTCATCAACTACGCGCGCGAGACCATCATTGACGAAGACGCCGTCGACGCCGCCCTGCGCGAGGGCAAGCTCAGCTGGTTTAGCTGCGACTTTGCCACGCCCAAGACCGTCAAGATGCCCAATACGTTTATCACCACGCATTCGGGCGCCGGCACCGGCGAGGCCGAGGCCAACTGCGCCGACATGGCCATCAGCGAGCTCAAGGATTACCTGGAAAACGGCAACATCGCGCACAGCGTCAACTACCCCGCCTGCAGCATGGGCAAGGCGCGCGCCGCAAGCCGTATTGCCTGCCTGCATGCCAACGTGCCCAACATGATCGGCCAGATCACGGCCATTCTCGCCAAGGACAACGCCAATGTGCAGCGCATGACCAACGAGTCCGCTGGCGAGAACGCCTACACCATGTTCGACACCGATGAGCACCTGGACGGCAGCACGATCGAGGCGCTCAAGCAGATTCCGTCGATGTATCGCGTGCGCGTGATTAAATAGCGCCGGTGCCAAGCCTGCCAGACAGACCACGAAGCCCATTCGCCCCCCCGTATTCACGAAACGGGGGGGCGATTTTGTTGCTCCGGACGACTTTAAAATGATACCCAGAACAAGTTTTTTCAGATAATCGATAGTGAGGCTCCAGTCGCTAAGCACACCCGCTTTGATAAACAGCTTTATCAGGGACTTTAGTAGGTAAAAATCGGTCTCTATGTGCCGAATGTAAGTTGACTGTCTATTTTCCGAAACAACTTATTCTAGATAGCATTTTTAGGGTCCCTCCAAGGCAAAATTGAAGCCTTTTTGCGACCAGAACTCTAGCTCGCGCTACCGTTTACCCACCGCGCGACTACATTCCCGCCCAATCGATAAAAATCTCCTCACGAAGCCGCCGTTCGAGCTCCTGCTGTCGCGGCGTCTTGTCTTTCAGCGGCACATCGAGATAGGACATGATGAGCTCCATCACCACGCGGAAGGCATCGAAGTCGGCCAGCTGACCATAGGTCATCAGAACGACGGGATATCCCATGGCTTGCAAGGCCGTCGTTCGATCGGAGTCCGAAATCTTGGATTCAATGGATCCGTGAATGGCTTTACCCTGGCATTCAACCAGACACTCTCGGCTGCCGTCCTTATTTGCCAGCAGGATATCGGCATAGCGCCTATCAAGCCCCGAAATCAGGCGGGCGCTGCGCGTCATACGAATCTCAACGTTATTGGTAAGGCGCAGCCCTTCGCCGCCGCGCAACCTCGTAAGGCCAAACAGCATCGAAGCCTGGACCTCGAGCGGCGATGCTGCCACCCCCGTAATGCATTTCGCGGCTCGTATGAACGATTTAGCGCCGCGGAGCCCCCGGACCTTATCGACGAACTCTGTAAGCTCAGAGAGCTCGATCAAGGGAGGTCGTTTCCACAAGTCCGTTGGATTCCCCGAGACATCCTTTACGTTTTCCCAGCCCGACCGTGCGTCACTCCATCGGCTCCCATATGCCTGCTCAAGTGCCGACTTTACCTGAGGCGCAATCTTGCACACGGCAAAGGTGCCGCACATCTCATACATGCACATGATTAGACGCTCGTTTGAGACCGAGGAAGCCAGGGTCAGCAGGGTAAAGAGTGGGGACGCAACATCGAAGCCAAACTCCGTCTGCCGCACGGAATCAAACGGCCTCTCCCCGTTCCAAACATGCCTGACAATGCGATCGCCCTTACGTCCGCAGCTGCCCTGCGCCAACACGTGTAACGGGGTGCCCAGGAAATGCGTGACGAGCGGATGCTCACATAGGTGCTCCCTGCGCGGATCGTCCGCAGAATCGGGCAGGTCCGGCATTATTGCCAAGACCTGTGGAGGTATCCGGTGATACCGAAAGGCAGATATGTCGCACAGCATGTCGTCCATGAAGGGTACGTACCCACCGCATCGTTCGTAAACCCGCCTGGACGGCAAACGCGCTGGCTCGGCCTGCGAACGGTAAATACCGCTGCGCGCACGCCGCGGATCTCTCAAGAGGCTTACAATCGGTTTGGAAAGCAGACTGATTGTGAGGTTGCATATGGTTGATGAGGACTTTGCCTGGCGGCTTGCGCAGGACCTTGTGAAGATTGACAGCTCAGACCCGGGCGCGTATGAGGATGAAATTGAGCGCTTCATTAAGAGGCTCATTGAGCAGCAGCTGGCACAACTTGATAGTTCTGCGCTCGATGCCGTGCAGATTGAGGAGCTCGAAGTGCTGCCCGGGCGCCGCAACCTTAAAGTCACCGTGCCGGGCCAAAGCGACGAGCCGCGGCTGGTCTATATCTGCCACATGGATACCGTCACCTTGGGCGATGGCTGGGACGCAGACATCGCACCGCTTGGGGCGGTTGTGCGCGACGATAAACTCTATGGCCGCGGTGCCTGCGATATGAAGGGTGGCCTGGCCTGCGCCATTGCCGCACTGGTCCATACGCTCGAGCGCGTGGCGGCAAGCGGTGAGCTGCCCCGACGTGGCTTTTCGCTCATCTGCTCGGTCGACGAGGAAGACTTTATGCGTGGCTCCGAGGCGGCCATTGATGCCGGCTGGGTCGGTTCGCGCGAATGGGTGCTGGACACCGAGCCCACCGACGGACAGATCCAGGTGGCGCACAAGGGGCGCACATGGTTCGAGATTGAGATGGCAGGCGTCACGGCGCACGCGAGCCAGCCTTGGAAGGGCGCCGACGCCGTCGCCGCCATGGCAGAGGTCGTCTGCGCGTTGCGCCGCGCGTTCATGGCGCTGCCCGTACACGATGAGCTGGGGCCATCGACCATCACGTTTGGACAGATCGAGGGCGGCTACCGCCCCTATGTCGTGCCCGACCATGCCAAGGTCTGGGTCGATATGCGCCTGGCCCCGCCGACTGATACGGCCGCCGCGACGCGCATGGTAGAGCAGGCCATCGCCGGCGCCGAAGCCGCGGTCCCCGGCTGCCATGGAAGCTATACCGTGACAGGCGACCGCCCCGCCATCGAGCGCGATCCAAGCTCTCCCCTTCTGGCTGCACTCAAGCGTGCCGCCGATGACGTGACGGGCACAGACACGACCGTCGGCTTCTTTACCGGCTACACCGACACTGCCGTCATTGCCGGCAAGACAGGCAACCGCAATTGTATGAGCTACGGCCCCGGCTCGTTGGCGCTCGCGCACAAGCCCAACGAGTATGTGCCCCATGCCGATATCGTTCGCTGCCAAAACGTGCTCATCGCGCTTGCCGATAACACGCTCTGGGACGCAAGCGGCCAAGTTGGGGCATAATAAGCCGCGAACAAACCGACTCGCGCGTTAGGACCGCCCATGAAAGCACTTCCATTTCCCTGCATCCGCCCAGCTCAGGACCGCGTGCTCGAGGCGCTGCCTGCGATGGGCGGTATCCTGAGCGGCAACGACGCCCTGCGCGGCGCCATTGCTGACGGCCTAATGCTCAAGGATCCAGGCGCGGCGTATTACGTGTACGAGTGTTCGGGAGAGCTGGGACGCGTGACGGGCGTTGTGGCAATTTGCCCGGTTGGTGTACTGACGGACGACAACGCGTCCTCCGCAGATGCGGCCGCAGCCGCCCGCGCAATCGCCGAGCTTAAGGTGCAGCCTCGCCCTGTAACGCTCGCCTACGAAGCCTCGCCCGTCATGGATATCATCCTCGGCGCCGCCAAAGAAGGCGCGTCGCTCTATGCCGTCACCGACCCCGCCGGCATTACGCACCGTGTGTGGGAGGTCAAGCGCGAGGACGCCGTTGCTGCCATCCGTGCCATGCTCGATCAGGCACCCGACCCCGTGTTCGCCGGTGACTCCGCCTATGCCGCCGCACTGGCTGGGGCATCGCAGATTCTGGCCGATGAGGCCCGTGCCGCCGGAACGTACACCGGCAAAGAGCCGTTCAACTTTGCCGTAGCTGCGCTCTTCCCCGCCGCGCAGGTCAGCGGCGGCGCGCCGCAGGTTCCGACGGGTCTGCTCACTCACCAGATCTCACGGTTCTAGCGGACTCAAACGCGAAGCTGGAAAACCCAGCATCCAAACAAACAAGGGGCAGGGATGCAATGCCCGTGCATGCATCCCCGCCCCTTTCGCATCAAACAATTTCGCCGGCAAACCGCGCCGCAACGCCAGCGCTACCCGCGCTGCGGGCCTACTACCGCTACAAGCGGTTCAAGCCCCAGCTCGCGCGCGTAATCCTCCTGCGTAAAGACTTCGACCAACTCAAACGTGTCGGATTCGTCGTCAAACGCAAAGTGCAGCACCGAGCAGTTGCCCGGCACGCGATCGCGCTCGTCGGCCGCCGCACCCTTCACGTGATCCATAAACTCCTTGATAGCCGAGCCATGGCTTACCGCGAGCACACACGTATGGTCCGGACGCTGCATGAGTTCGGTCAGCGTCGCCACCATGCGCTCGCGCACCTGGATCTGGCCCTCGCCGCCAAATTGACGATAGAAATCGCGCCACGGGCGCTCGGGCATAAGCATCACGCGCTCGGCCTCAAAGTCGCCAAAGAACCACTCACGCAGGCCGTCCAGGCGCTCGTACGCCAAGCCCGGCCACAAGTTGGCGATAGTCTGCTCGGTGCGATGAAGCGTGGAGGTGTAGGCATGATCGGGCTCAATGCCGCGCGCACGTAAAAACATGCCGGCGCGCGCCGCCTGGTCGCAACCCAACTGCGTAAGCGGCGAGTCACTCCACCCCTGAATGATACGCTTAAGGTTGAATATCGTCTGTCCATGACGGACCAGATACAGATCTTTATTCATAGGGGTCCTTTCGTTCGTTACCAACCCAAGAGCGAAAACGCCCCGTCGCAATAGCCAAAATGAAGCACGGCACCGTTGTCGGGTAGCTCTCCCCCGCCAGTCACATACTCAAGAAACTCCTGGCAGGCTGAGCCGTGGGAAACCGCCAGCACGCAGTCGTGCTGCGGCCGGGCCATAATACGGGACAGCGCCGCGACCATGCGCGACTGAAGCTGCACTTCCGACTCGCCGCCAAAGGCCACCGGATAATCGCCCCAGGGCTGCGGCGGCATCTCGCGATTTGATGTGCCCTCCAGCGAGCCAAAATGCCACTCACGCAGGTCATCGACCAGCTCAATGGAACGGCCCTCGCCAACGATAAGCTCGGCCGTATGCCGCGCCCGGCCCAACGGCGAGGAATACACATGATCAAAGGCCACGCCACGCGCCGCAAACGCCGTACGCGCCGTCAGCGCCTGCTCGCGCCCGCGCGCCGTAAGCGGCGAATCGTGCCAGCCCTGCAAAATGCTCTGCACATTGAGCTCAGTCTGCCCATGCCGCACCAAATACAGATCTGCCACACGCTCTCCCCTCGTACCACCACAAAGGGGACAGGCACCTTTGTGGTGGTTTACCGTCTGATCACGCCGCGGTGACGCTCAGCTACACCAGCACGTCGGCGAGCGGGCGCTTGGGTACGTGGTGCACCTGCGCATCGTCACGCCAGTAATTAATTGAGCCGTCGGGGTTGGAATCGATCGCATCGATCATCTGCGTCTCGGCCGGCACGCCAAAAGCCATGATCAGCTTGAGCTCATACTTGTCGTTATCGAGCCCCATAGCATCGATCGCGTGGGGCGTAAAGGCCTTGAACATGCAGGCTGCCACCTCGGGCGTGGCGCTGCGAGCGGCGAGCATCATCGTCTGCGCGGCAATGCCCGTGTCGACCTCGGTGATGGGCGCGGCGGGCTTACCCGGAACAGCGCGCTCGGCAAGAATCGCGATGTAGCCGGTCGGACGCTCGCCCTCGGCAGGACCCGACCAATCCTTAAGCGCGCCGGCCCATGCAAGCTCATCAAATACACGCGCGCAATCCTCGGCACCGCTCACCACATGAAAACGCAGACGCTGAGCATTGGCGCCGCAGGGAGCCAGGTGCGCCAGTTCCGCCAGCTCGAGCAAAAACTCGCGCGGCACGCGCATGGACTCGTCAAAACGGCGGCACGTACGGGCGCGGCGGACCAGCGCGTCAAACGTGTCCAGGCCAAGCTTTTCGCAACCCTGCTTTGCCATCGACTCGGCGCTTACCGGCGCCGCGGGAACAGCTTCGTTCATAAGACCCCCAATAAAAGCATATTGTTCTTAAGAAAATCTAACCTAAAACGTAGGCAATTACACACAGCGGCGCAATGTTCCACACCTGTTGAATATTCCGCATCCAAACGGGAACAAAGGTAACAATTCGGGAAGATGAGGCTCCCATTCGCCCTTCCCGCCCCACGCGACGGCGCCCTTGGGCGATACTGGTTGCAAGAGCTACGGCTTACGCCGCACGGAAAGGAGACATCATGGGCATCTTTAAGAACGATGACAAGCAATCGAGCGCGTTTGGATTTGACGAGAAAAGCATGGCAGGCAAGGCCGTCAAGGCCGTGCGCTGGATTTACGCCATCACGGGCGTCTTGGCGCTCGTCGCCGGCATCGCACTGCTGTTTGCGCCCGCCAAATCCCTCGTCTTCCTGACGACCGTCTTGGGCATCTACTTTGTGATCACGGCCGCGATCAGGCTGTTTACCGCTGTTTTCGAGCCGCTGCTGCCCACCGGCTGGCGCGTTACGAGCATCATCTCCAACCTGCTCATCATTCTGGGCGGCGTCATAATCCTGCGCAACCAGGCCTTCTCGACCGCGACGCTCACCACGCTCGTGGTGGTCGTCGCCGGCTTTGGCTGGATCGTCGAGGGCGTCATGTCGATTCTGGAATCCGAGCTTTCCGCCAACCGCGCCCTCGCCATCCTGAGCGGCGCGCTCTCCATCATCGCGGGCATGTTCGTGTTTATCTATCCGCTGTGGTCGGCCAAGATGCTCGTCATCTTTAGCGGTGCCGCGCTGCTGGTGTTTGGCGTGACGCTCATTGTTCGCGCCATTCAGTTTGGCAAACTGGTGCGCTAGATGCCAAAGACGCTCTTTATTGATGCCGACGCCTGCCCGGTCACGCGCGAGTCGATTGACTGCGCGCGGCGGGCGGGCGTCGCCGTTGTTATCGCCGGCAACAGCACGCAAAACCTGGAACGGCACATTCGCCGCGACGACCCGCGCGATGCCGAGCACGCGCGACGCGGCTTTTGGATCACGACGCTCGACGTGAGCGTGGGCGCCGACAGCGCCGACTTTGCCATTGTCGAACGCCTGCAGGCGGGCGACGTGGTCGTGACGCAGGACATTGGCTTGGCGAGCATGGTGCTCGGGCGCGATGCCGCCGCTATCGGTGTGCGCGGGCGCGTCTACGACAAAGCAACCATCGACATGCAGCTGTTTATTCGCCACGAGGAAAAGAAGGTACGCCGCGCCGGCGGACGCACTCGCGGTCCGGCAGCATTTACCAGCGAAGACCGCGCCCGCTTTAAACGCAACCTCACCGAGTTGCTGCACTAACCAAGGTAGGTTTTTGGGACATGCCTAATAATCTACCTTTTTGTTTTGCCGATTGACGCGCATCCAACGCCCAGGTCATGGCGGTGGAATTTATGGCATGTCCTAGTTTTACGGCATGCCCCAAACATCCACTTAGAACCCAAAGGCGGAAAGGATAAGGCCCCAGCCAGCGCCGATGACGTACATCATGATCAGGAACACGGCATTTTCGCGGGCGCTGCGGTTGGTGCGGAACAGCACCAGATAACCCACGCCGGCGGAAATGAGCGTGCCGGCGAGCATCGGCGCCAGTTGCAGCGCGCCTTCCAGATACAGCTGTGTAATGACCACGCTCGCCGAGCAATTGGGAATCAGCCCGACAAGCGCCGAACCCAGGACAGCGAGTGTCTCGTTGCCGCGCAGGAACTGCTCGATCGCGGACTCGCCGAACGTCTCGAGCACGGCGACCAGAATCAGCGTCACCAGAAAAATGAATACCGAGACCTGCACGGTGTGCGAGATCGCACTGCGGATGATCGACAGGACAGGCGTCCCTTCGTGGGAGTGAGAGTGACCGTGACCATCATGGTGTTCATGTTCGCCCTCATGACCGTGATCGTGGCCATGTCCGTGTTCGTGCTCGTCTTCGTCTTCATCACATCCGCAATGGTCGCGCTCGCACAGCTCGTGGATGTGGTCGGCGCTCACGCCCGCCTCGGCCACCTCGTCGATGATGTCACCGCCGCTGTGGTCGTCGTGCGCGCAGTTCACGTGGGCCGGATTGGCCGCGGTTCCCAGCACGGTACGGCGAATCGCCGCGTGCGCGCGGGCGTTACGGCGCAGGCCGCGAATGGCAGCGTCCACGATAAAACCCGTGACCAGTGCGATCAGCGCTTTCGAAGCCAAAAGCATCGCCATAGTCTGCACGGGAACCTGCTCGGCAAGCAACAGCGGCAGCATCTCATCGGAGGTCGAAAGGAACACCGCCACCAACGTGCCCAAGGTCACGACACGGCCGGCGTACAGCGTTGCTGCCATGGCCGAAAATCCGCACTGCGGCACCATGCCCAGCAGCGAGCCAACCACGGGACCCGCAGCGCCGGCGCGCTTGATAGCGCCGTTGACGCGGTCGCCCGCAACGTGCTCAAGTGTCTCGAGAGCAAGATACGTCACCAACAAAAACGGCACCAGCGACAGCGTGTCCTTGCCGGCGTCGAGCAGAATATCAATCAGTAAATCCATGACGGACGGAACCTTTCGTGTCTTTCGGCAGCATTGTAAAAGTCCTAGCGGTCAACTAGGGTATTGTAGTTGTCCCGGGCGCGGTGCCAATAGTTGCCTATGGCAAACTATCATCTCGCCATAACTCAGTAACCTCGAGCCGCACAACGCGGCCCGTCCAAGGAGTAGCATATGAACGTATCGCAAGCACTCGAATACGAGCGCCAGCCGTTTATCCCCATGTTTATCTACGGCGACCACGGCGCCATGGAGTCCGAGCGCCAGAAGGGCGAGGAGGCCCTCAAGGTGCTCGAGACCGAGTACTTTACCGCCGAGGGCGACCCCGGCTTCGACTTTGCCACCGTGCGCGACCTGGCCGACCGCAACCGCGACCTGTGCGACCAGATTGGCGAGGCGCGTCT
>UQTN01000055.1 GCA_900543945.1 uncultured Collinsella sp.
GCGTCGCGGCCCTTTTCCTTGGAGAAGGATCGATTAATGGAACGGAGAGCCCGTTCTAGCCCTCGAGCCCGGCGTTGATGAGCCCGGCAATCTCGACAGGATCGGTGCTTTCGCGCACCCTGTCACGGAAGCCAGCATCCATCAGCATCACGGCAGCCTTGGAGAGCAGACGCAGGTGCGTGGTTCCCGCTTCGCCGGCGGGCACGTACAGCGCGAGCGCCACATCGACGGGCACGCCATCAAAGCTCGGCCACTCAACAGGCTCGGACAGCTTGAGCACGGCCACGCCCGGCGTATGGATCGCATCGCTCTTGGCATGCGGAACGGCAAAACCGGCGACGAGGCCAGTCTCGGCCTCGTTTTCGCGAGCAATAAAAGCCGCCTCTACAGCAGACGCGTCATCGGCAAAACCAAGCTCAACAGCCTGCTCGGACAGATAATGCAGCGCGTCCTCGCGCGAGGCGGCGGCGTAGCCAATCGTCACTTGGTTGGCAGATACAAACCCCATGGAAAGCCTTCCTTACAACACGGACCTGACCGCAGCTTCGATGCCGTCGGCGTCCAAACCGTACTTATGCAGCAAATCGACCGCAGGGCCGGACTCGCCGTACACATCGCGCACGCCGACGCGACGCATCGGCACTGGATGCTGCTCCGCGAGCACCGAGGCAACGGCCTCGCCAAGACCACCGATAATCGAATGCTCCTCGGCGGTGACCACGCGACCGGTCTTCTTGGCGCTGGCAACCACCAAACGCTCATCGAGCGGTTTGATCGTATGCATGTTGATGACCTCAGCATCGATGCCGTCGGCAGCGAGCGCCTCGGCAGCAGCGAGTGCCTCAGCGACCATGAGACCGCACGCGACGATCGTGACATCAGAGCCCTCCCGTACAACAACACCGCGGCCGATCTTGAACTCGTAGTCCTCGTGATCGTTGATGACCGGTGTTGCCAGGCGGCCGAAGCGCATGTAGACCGGCCCCTCAAACTCATAGGCGGCGCGCACACAGGCGCGGGCCTCGACATCGTCGGCGGGAACGACCACCGTCATACCCGGAATCGTACGCATGAGTGCGATATCCTCGCAGCACTGGTGCGTGGCGCCGTCCTCGCCCACCGAAATGCCGGCATGGGTGGCGCCAATCTTGACGTTGAGGTGCGGGTAGCCAATGGAATTGCGGACCTGCTCGTAGGCGCGACCGGCGGCAAACATCGCAAAGGTGCTCGCAAAAGCAACGCGGCCCGTGGTCGCGATGCCGGCGGCAAGACCCATCAGGTTGCTCTCGGCGATGCCGGCATCGTAAAAGCGCTCAGGATGGGCAGTCTTAAACTTACCCGTCTGCGTAGCGGCAGCCAGGTCGGCATCGAGCACTACAAAGTCATCGTGCTCATTGCCCAGCTCGACGAGTGCCTCGCCGTAGCTTACGCGCGTGGCGACTTTTTTGACCTCTGCCATTAGAGTTCCTCTCCTGCTGCCGCGAGCTCGGCCATGGCCTGCTCAAACTGCTCGTCATTGGGCGCCTTGCCATGCCAGCCAACCTGGTTCTCCATAAAGGAGACGCCTTTGCCCTTCACCGTCTCGGCGATGATAGCGACGGGCGCGCCGGTCACCTCGCGAGCTTCGGCGAAAGCCGCCTCAATCTGCGCCATGTCGTTGCCATCGGCTAGCTCTATCACATGCCACTTAAAGGCGCGGAACTTGTCGGCAAGCGGCATGGCCGAGTTGACTTCATCGATCGTGCCGTCAATCTGCAAGCCGTTGTGGTCGACGACGGCAACAAGATTGTCGAGCGCATGGTTGCCGGCAAACATAGCCGCCTCCCACACCTGGCCTTCCTCGCACTCACCGTCGCCCAGCAACGTGTAGACACGGTAGCTGTCGCCCCAGTGCTTAGCGGCAAGCGCCATTCCAACTGCAGCAGAGATGCCCTGACCGAGCGAGCCGGTGGACATATCGATGCCTGGGGTATCGTTCATGTTGGGATGGCCCTGCAGTCGGCTGCCAATATGGCGGAGCGTCTCGAGCTCTTCGACGGGAAAATAGCCGCGATTTGCCAACACCGAATACAGGCCCGGCGCCGCGTGACCCTTGGAGAGCACAAAGCGGTCGCGATCGGCCTTGTGAGGGTCGGCAGGATCGATATTCATTTCCTCAAAGTACAGATACGTCATGATGTCGGCTGCACCGAGCGATCCACCCGGATGTCCCGACTTGGCCGCGTGAACCGCAGTCACGACACCCTTCCTGACCTCATTGGCGACCTTCGCCAGCTCCTGGTTGGTCATACGAATTCCTCTCTTGAGAACAACCCCGGCACCGGATGGCGCGATGCCGAGGGCAACCCGGTCGTTAAGCCTGAGCGACGACCTTCTGCCAGTCAGCCTCAAAAGAGGCGAGGCCCTGGTCGGTCAGCGGGTGATGCAGGCACTTCTTGAGAGCGGCCATGGGCACGGTCGCGATGTCGGCACCAAGAAGAGCCGCCTGGGTCACGTGGTTGGGCGTGCGGACCGAAGCGGTGATGATCTCGACGGTGTCGTCGACGTTCTTGCCGGTCCAGTCATAGTTCTTGATGCATGTCACGACATTGTCGAGCTGCGAGATGCCGTCCTCGGCGATGTCGTCAAAGCGGCCGACGAACGGGCTGATGTAGCGGGCACCGGCGTTGGCGGCCATGAGGGCCTGGGTCGGCGAGAAAACAAGCGTCATGTTGACGCGCACGCCTGCATCGGCCAGGGCGCGGCAGGCGGCGAGGCCGGCCTCGCACACGGGAAGCTTGACCACGATGTTGGGAGCCAGGGCGGCAAGACGCTTGCCCTCCTCGATCATGCCCTCGGCAGTGGTCGCGGTGGACTCAGCAGACACGGGCAGGCCCTCGCAGAGCTCGGCAATCTTGAGCATATGGGGCTCAAAGTCGGCGAGCTTGCCGCCGGTCTTGGCGTACAGGGACGGGTTGGTGGTGACGCCGGCCAGGCAGCCCCAGCTCTTGGCCTCGGCGATCTCGTCAAGGTTGGCGGTATCGATAAAGAACTTCATGGTGCAAACTCCTTCTAAGGAATCCAAAACTCAAAAAATAGGACAAAGGGGATGTCCCTTTGTCCTATGTGCCGGGCCTGCAGCTGGGACATGCCCCAGGCCCGGCGTCGTGTAGGAAAAGCTACTTAGAGAGCCTTCTCGATGCGGCTCGTGACGCCCTTGAGGTTAAGACCGACGACGTACTGCTTGATCGGGCGCTTGATGTGCTCGATCACAAAGCGCTTGCCGTCAATGTCCTGGGCAGCGAGGTTGCGATAGAGCTTCTCGACCTGCTCCTTGACCTCGGGATCGTTGAACGCGTAGTGGCCGGAGACATCCAGAATCTTCAGGCTGAGCTCGTCGTCGGCCAGAATGTCATCAACCTGCAGGTTGACATCGTCGCCGGTCATCCACTTGCGCCAGCGCTCGGTCTTGATGGCCTTGACCAGCAGCGTGTGATACAGATCGGAGGGATCGTCGCACAGGCCGTTGTCGACCAGAATCTGCTCGGTAGCGCAGAGCTTGAGGTAAGCGCGGGTCTCCTCGGTGCCGTACTGAGGGGCGACATTGGAAGCGGTCACGTGTGCCGGGATGTGCTCGAGCAGCGTCGCGTCGTCCAGGTAGTCGGCGTTGTGCTCCTTCAGGCCCACGCCGTAGCGCTTGGCCATGTCGGCGAGCTCGCGGGCATTCTTAAAGTTGTAATGACCGACCTGCTCGGTCCAACGGGTGAGCGTACCGGTCTGGCCGACGATAAAGGTGGGCATGGGGCAGCCGCGCTTCTCGAGCTCGGGCTGCAGCTGAGAAATGAACTCCTCGTACTTGTCGGTGGAGGTCAGGCCGCCATTGGTCTCCTCGGTACCGACCTCATAGGCAACCTCGGGCAGGTTATGCTCGCGACGGTACTGCTCAAGATAGTCGATAAGATCGATCGTGCGGCGAAGCACCACGTCGAGCGGAATAACCTTGCCGATCTGATAGGGGTCCTTGGTGGGGTCGACCATCAGCAGGTCAAAGCCTGCCTCCATGTCGGCGACAAAGGACTTGCGGGCGAGCTCCATGGCCTCGTCCTCGGGCAGGTGGGCGTTACGCTCCTCGTCGCGCTGCCACGGACCGCCGTGATCGCGGCACAGGTAGTACGGACCGGTATAGCCCACCTCGTCGGCAACCTTCTTAATGTCGGCGGCAAAGCGCGTCTGGTCCCAACCGTTGACGTAGCCGGCGCCCATCTCGTCCATATCGACCTGGTTGCGGCTAGCGATAAACATGGGCGGGAAATCCTCGTCCTTGGCAAGCTCGAACACGGCCTGAATCAGGTTGGGGCTCATGGGGCCAATGCCGACCATGGTTGCGTGATCGCCGCTGTCCTGCAGCTTGAGCATGCCCTGAACGGCCTGGCGGATGGTGAGGTTGGACATTTTGTTCTCCTTCTCCAGAGGATTTTTGACAAAAGTTCCCTGGGACCCAGATGTGGGCCCTATCAGTGCGGATGGATTTTGTTGTGTAGGGGCGGTTGTGCGGAGTCAAATCCATCCCTCCGCACAACCGGAGTCCTTAAAGGTTTACTTGGCCTGCTTATCGAGCGTGGGCTTCATGGCAATCAGGATTGCAGCGGCGACCAAGGAGCCAATCACGATGTCCAGGCAGAACAGCGCGACGTTGTTGGTGGCCAGGGCGACAATAAAGCCACCATGCGGAACATAGCAGTCGATGCCCTGGAAGGCGGCAAGCGCCGCGCCCACGGCAGAGCCGATGCAAATGCCGGGCAGGGTGTGGCCAAGATCCTTGACCGCGAAGGGAATAGCGCCCTCGGTAATACCGATACAGCCCATGAACAGCGCAGAGATGCCCATCTGACGGTCAGCGTCATCGAACTTGTTCTTGGCGATGAGCGCAGCGAGGCCGCAAGCAATCGGGGGAATGGCGACGGCGACGCGGAACATACCGTTGGGGCCGTAGATGCCGGAGGCCATGATGGCCATGGTAAAGGTCGAAGCGGTCTTGTTGATGGGGCCACCCATATCGAAAGCGGTCATAACGCCAATGACCAGGCCCAGGACGACGGCGGAGCCGCCCTGCAGGCTGCCGAGCACGCTGGTGAGCCAATCCATCACAAAGCCAAGCGGCGTGGCCAGGATGTAGATGTAAGCCATGCCCAGGACGAGCGAGGTCAGAATCGGGATGATCAGAATGGGCATGATGGTCTGGATGGTGTTGTTGACCTTCCAGGTCTTCATCCAGCGGACAAAGTAACCGCAGATGACAGCCATGATCATGGCGCCCAAGAAGCCGGTCGAAACGCTGTTGCCGCTCGGGGTGACGACGGCGTTGTTAACCAAGTAGCCCAGGACGAAGCCGGGGGCAAGTGCGGGCTTACCGGCCATCGAGTAGGCGATGTATGCCGCAAGCACCGGAATCATCATAGAGATGCCGGCCATGCCGATAGTGTTAAGGCTCACCATCAACGGGTTGGTGACCTCCATGCCGCTAGCACCGGCAGTACCGGATGCCAACGAGAAGGCGAGGAACACGCCACCGATAACGACGATGGGGATAAAATAGGAAACGCCGGTATTGAATGCATTGAGCAGCGTCTTGCCAGGGTCGGCAAAGATGGACTGCTTGGACGCCGGTGTCGGGGCCTGCGGGGCAGCGGAGACGGCCTTCTTCTCTGCCTTGGCCTCGGCCTTGGACGCGTCAACGGCACCGCCCGTCGCCTTGATGATCTCGACAGCCTGGTCGATAATCTTTACCGGATCGGCGATTACATCCGAGGTGCCGACCTTGAGGAACTTGCCCTCGGCCATCTTCTGCTCAAAACGGTCCTCGTTCTCGACACCCACGTCGACGGACTCGAGCACCAGGTCGGCGCAATCAACGTCTTCCTGCGTGAGCTCATTCTCGATACCCAGACCACCCTGAGCCTCGACTTCGCACTCGATGCCACGAGCGGCGCATTCATCCTGAATCGCCTTCTGGGCCATATACGTGTGGGCGATACCCACGGTACAGGCGGCAACGCCTACGATCTTCATTGCTTCCCTCTTTTCATAGAGTTGCGTGCGCAAGACACCGTTTGCGGAGGCCTCCGGAGCATCCCCTGCCGTTTGGACTTGCTGTCTTTTCGACAAGACCAATATAGGTGCTCGTTTTTCTTAATGCCAGTTTATTTCGGTAAACGCGCAGGTCAGAGCGTTGGTTACGCTATTTAGTTATGCGTTTAACCAAAAATGAATCCTGCGATTTTACCCTCGATTTCAAAAGTCAAGAAGTATTTGATTTTCTCGGTAGACGGCAGATGCGCATGCCGGTCACAAATTTCGACCCCACCCATATACCGCATTTGTTGCATACTCATATGAAAGGAAAAAGTCGCTCACCAAAGCGCATCCCTCACCAAGACTCAAAGTCATCATGTTGGAAAATGCTCATCTGTCGGAAGGAGTCGCTGTGGCAAAACAGCGCGTTACGATCGCAGACGTCGCTCGAGAGGCGGGAACCTCGACGGCAAGCGTCTCGTATTACCTCAACGACAAACGAGAAAAGCTTAGCGAGAAGACGCAGGCAAAGATTGCGCGCGTCATCAAGGAACTCGGATACGTTCCCAACGCCCAAGCGCAAACGCTCACCGGCAAGCAGACCCACGTCATCGCCATCATCATCTTGGATAACACCAACAAATGGGCGGGCCTCGTCCTCAACGGCATGGAGCAGGTCATGCTCCCCGCGGGCTACCAGACGGTCGTTTGCACGAGCAACTTTAACCCCGAGACCGAGCTCATGTATGTCGACAAAATGCTCTCACTGGGCGTCGATGGTTTTATCATCCAGCCCACGGCAAATTTCAAGGCAGTCCACGACCGCATCAAGCGCGCCGACAAGCCCGTCGTCTTTTTTGACGCGGCCATCTACAGCCCAGGCACCAGCTGGATCAAAACCAACCTCTACGACGGCGTGTACAATGCCACGCAGGCGCTTCTCGACGCCGGCTACGAAGACTTCTTTTCCATCGCCGCCAACATGACCGAAATGCGCACTCGCATGGAACGTTTTCAGGGATATGCCGAGGCATTGGCCGCGAATGGGCAGCTCTACAAAGCCATCCCCATCGATCACAACAAGCCGTCGATCAACGAGCTCACCGAATACTTTAAATACAAGTTCAACCCCGCCAAGCGCACGCTCATCTTCGTACAAAACCAATGGGCGCTTCCCCGTGTCTACAAGGCCCTCCAACCCATGGCCCATCTACTTCCGCAGCAAATAGGTCTTTTGGGACTCAACTGCGAAGACTGGACCAACCTCACCACGCCGACCGTCTCCACGATCATCGAGCCCGTCGACCAGGAAGGCAGGGAGGCGGCCGAGATGCTGCTCGCCTTGCTTGATGGCAGCAGCCAACCCGGCGAGCAGCGCATTCTCGAGTGCAAGCTCAACTGGCTCGACTCCACCTCGATCTAGCCATACGTCAAATATGAAGCAAATGAACCAGTGGCGTTTGTCCCAAATCTTAAGTATTTGTTCGACAGAACGGCCTCTGCCGGCTCCTGCTAGACTGGTAGATTCCCAACCGTCCATCCAGGAGCCTCAATGTCGCGCAAGTCCGCCTACAAGCAAGCACTTTCCATCGGCACCGCCGTGGTGCTGGGGTTTGCGCTGTTCACAGGGTCGCTCGACGGAGCGCCCAAGCTGTTATCACCGCAAAGCGATGAGCAGGCAGCGGCTCTGGCCGAGAAGCAAAACGAGAGTCCCAGCCGTACCGACGACGAAGCGGACTTGGTCGCCCGGCTCGAATCGGGAACAGCGAGCTCCGAGGACTCTCAAAATAGCCAAGACTCTGGCGATGGCCCCGATTCCGCCGCAAGCGACACCGATGACGCTTCCGCGGACAGCGTCGCCACCCCCATCGACGAGGTCGAAAACCCCGACCTCAACCGCGCCCGCGGTGTATATCTCAGCAGCATTCCCGACTACGCCGGCAACCCCTACGTTGCCCTCCGCGCCGACGGCACGCATCCGCTCGGCACGCCGTCATTCACACTCGATGAATACGATCGTGCCACCGAAGAGGGCTGCTTTAAGAAATTCTCCAAGCTCGACAGCCTGGGCCGCACTCGCAAGGCGCTCGCCTGCGTGGGCCCCGAATCGCTCGGTCAGGGCAAGCGCGGCGATATCTCGCGTATCCATCCTGCCGGTTGGCACCAGCAGCGCTACGACTTTATTCCAGGCCAGAGCCTCTACAACCGCTGCCACCTCATCGCCTGGTCACTCTGCGGCGAAAACGCCAACCGCAAGAATCTCCTCACCGGCACGCGCTATCTCAACGAGACGGGCATGCTGCCGTTTGAAGAGCAGATCCTCGACTACGTCCGCGACACGGGCAACCACGTGCTCTATCGCGTCACGCCTATGTACAACGAGGAGGAGCTCGTCTGTCGTGGCATTCGTCTGGAAGCACAATCGATCGAAGACCACGGCAAAACCCTGTGCTTCCACGTGTACTGCTACAACCTGCAGCCGCACGTGCAGATCGACTACGCCACCGGCCGCAACCAGGCATCCGGAGACTAGTGCCGACCGCGCCGCCCGTAACCCAAAAATGATCCGTTTTCCTCCGTCCCCAAGGGATCAAATAAGGCCGCCCCGGTTACCCAGGGCGGCCTTTTCGTCAGCACCTACATTGCAGACAAAGCCACACGTTACTTAGCTCGGCCCTCCTCATAGCGCTCGACCAGCTTGGCCTGCACGTCATAGGGCACCTGCTCATAGCCTGCGGGTCTCATGGTAAAGTCGCCCGTGCCGCGCGTGATGGAGCGCAGACGCGTCGAATAATCCGTTAGCTCAGCCAGCGGGGCTTGAGCGATGACCACGGTGTCACCGCGCTCATCGGTCTCCATACCCGTCACGCGACCGCGCGAGGCCGAGATGTCGCCCATCACGGCGCCGGCGTAGCTCTCGGGGATAGTCACCGTGATTTCCTCGATGGGCTCCAGTACCACCGGATCGGCATCGGCGCATGCCTTGCGCAGGCCGATACGAGCCGCCGCGCGGAACGCCATCTCGTTGGAGTCGACGCTGTGATACGAGCCGTCGTACACCGCGACGCGAATACCCGTGAGCGGATAGCCGGCAATGATACCGTCCTTCATGGTCTCCTGGACGCCCTTGTCCACGGCGGGGATGAGCGAGCGCGGGATGCGGCCGCCCACGACCTCGTCAACAAACTCATAGCCGTCGCTCGTGCCGTCGGGCCCAATGAGCGGCTCCACGCGCAGCCAGCAGTCGCCGTACTGACCGGCGCCGCCGGTCTGCTTCTTGTGGCGACCCTGGGCGCTTGCCGTGCGGCGGATGGTCTCGCGATACGGAATGCGGATCGGCACGCTTTTGGCCACGACCTTGGTGCGATCCTCCAAACGGTTGAGCAGCACCGAAACCTGCGCCTCGCCCACGGCGGAGATGATAGTCTGGCCCGTCTCCTCGTCACGGTCGATGCTCATGGTCGGATCGGCCTTGCAAGCCTTCTCGATAAACGTGTAGAGCTTCTCTTCGTCGCCGCGATTCTCGGCCTCGATGGCAATGCGGTACTGCGAGTTGGGGAACTTAAACGCCGCTGCCTCGACCTTGCCGGTAATGGAGAGCGTGTCACCCGTCTCTGCCGCCAACTTGGGCGCCACGATAATGTCGCCGGCATAGGCGTGACCGACCTCGGTCATGTCGCGGCCGCACATCACATACAGGTGAGCCAGACGATCGCTCTTGCGGGTACGCGCGTTGACCAGCTCGAGGCCCGGCTCAAGCGTACCCGTCAGTACCTTGATAAAGCTGATGCGGCCCTGCTGCGGGTCGGCCAGGGTCTTAAACACAAACGCCACCGGGCGGTCATCGTCGCTCGAGATCTTAAGCGAGTCGCCGTCGATGAGCGGCATCTCGCCGTAGTCAGTCGGCGCCGGGAAGTACGTGGCGATGTCGTCCATCAGCGAGTTGACGCCCTGCTCCTTAATGCAATCGCCCGCAAAGACCGGCACAAAGATGCGCTCGGCGATCGCCTTGGACAACAAACCCTCAAGCTCCTCCTGCGTCAGCGTCTCCTCGCCTTCCAGGTATTTCATCATCAGCTCGTCGTCGGCCTCGGCCACCAGCTCGCACAGATGGTCATGGGCCTCCTCGGCCTGGGCACGATACTCCTCGGGAATCTCCGACTCAACGGCCTCGGCGCCGTTGCAGTGGCGCGCCTTCATGCGCACCAGGTCGATGATGCCGTCAAAGTCCTCGCCCTCGCCCCAGGGAAGGGTCACGGCGCCCAGGCGCGTGCCAAAGCGCTCCTGCAGCAGGTCCATCGTGGTCGCAAAGCTGGCCTCGGAGCGCGACAGGCGGTTTACAAACACCGCACGCGCCAGACGCAGGTCCTCGGCGGCATACCAGAGCTTAACCGTCGTAGGCTGCGGGCCGGCCTCGGCGTCGACAACAAACAGAGCCGTCTCGCAGACGCTCATCGCGGCATAGGCGTCGCCGATAAAATCGGGATAGCACGGGGCATCGAGCACGTTGATGCGCGCGCCCTTCCAGTCGATCGGCGCAATGGTCGTCGAGATGGAAAATGCACGCTTGACCTCTTCGGGGTCATAGTCGAGCGTGGGCTTGGTGCCGTCGTGGCCGCCCAGGCGGGCGGTCTTGCCGGAAAGGTGGAGCATGGCCTCGGCGAGTGAAGTCTTGCCCACCCCGCCTTGGCCTACGAGCACCACGTTCCTTACGTTACCGGTCTTGGGAGCACCCATGATGACCTCCTTGCAGGGCCGCGCGCAAGGCGCGACGCCAACGGGGAGGGTTCGCGGTCGGTGCCGTCCCGGGAGCAGCATGGTCGGCAGCCGAGCCGACTCACCCTCCAAATGTCCTATGCCACCACCCTACCCTCACGGGCGGCTGTCCATGCATACCTTTCGGCGCACGTATGAATACAGGCGGCGAGAGGAAGAGACAAGCATGTGAGGCGTTTATTGAACCCCGTCGATGCAAACAAAAAGCCGCCACAGACCGTAAGACCTGCGGCGGCTTCGCCTCAATTAATGGTTGAGTAAATACCTGAGCCTATCCCTCGATACGGCTCAAGAACTCACGGGTGCGCTGCTCGCGTGGATGGTCGATGACCTGCTCGGCAGAACCCTCTTCGACAATGCGGCCGCCGTCCATAAAGACCACGCGGTCGGCAACATCGCGCGCAAACTGCATCGCGTGGGTCACGATCACCATCGTCATATTCTGCGCGGCAAGGTCTTTAATGACACGTAGCACCTCGGCCGTTAGCTCGGGATCGAGCGCCGAGGTCGGCTCGTCAAAGAACAAGATCTCCGGGTCGAGCGCCAAGGCGCGGGCGATACTCACACGCTGTTGCTGGCCGCCCGAAAGCTCGCAGGGCACCTTGTTCTCGTTGCCCGTAAGCCCCATCTGCGCGATCAGTTCACGCGCACGTGCTTCGGCCTGCTCGCGCGGGCACTTAAGCACGCGAATCGGTGCATCGGTGATATTTTTCATCACGGTATAGTGCGGGAACAGATTGTAGTTCTGAAACACCAGACCAAACCGCGAGCGCGCCTGTTTAGGCACATCGCCCTTTGCGTACACCGCGCCCGAACCCGCATCCGTCGCAACGGCAAGGTCACCAAACGAGAGCGAGCCTCCGTCGAGTGTCTCGAGCAGCGTGGCACACCGCAGCAGCGTGGACTTGCCGCCACCCGAAGGCCCGATAATCGCCACGACCTCGCCACGCTTGACCTCGAGCGAGATATCCTTGAGCACCTCATTGCCGCCAAACGCCTTGCGCGCGTTCGATATATTCATTACCGTTCCGGACACGGGAACCTCCATGTGTTTAAAAAGTCAGCGAGCGTGTGACTGGCGAGACAATGTGCTCCGAAAGAGGAGCGCCGCGTACTTCTGTACGCAAGCGACGGTTTGAGGAGCAGATTGGCCGTCAGGCACGCGCGCAGCGTCGAGCAGTCCGCCGTTCGTTAGAACGGCGGAACGATCTAGTCATGGTAGTAATCCAATTTTTTCTCCGCGGCGCCCAGCAGCATCTCGACCACAAAGTTAAAGACCCAGTAGATCAGCGCCGCGATCGCAAACGGCACCATGCTCACTTGCGAGGCAACTAGCGCCTTGGCCGTCGAGAACATCTCGCCCACGCCAATGGCAAATGCCAGCGACGTATCCTTGACCAGCGTGATAATCTCGTTTCCCATCGCCGGCAAAATACGCTTAGCGACCTGCGGCATCACGATATACAGAAACGTCTGTATGCGCGAATAGCCCAGCACCTCGGCTGCCTCGTATTGACCGCGCGGAATGGACTGCAGGCCCGAGCGATAGATCTCGGCAAAGTAACCGGCGTAGTTGATGATGAACGCCACAACGCACGCCGTCCACTTGGAATCGGGCGTGAGCGAGATGCCGAACACGTAGTACGGGGCGAAGTAGATGGCAAACATCTGTAGCATGAGCGGCGTGCCGCGCATGACCGAAATATAGATGCGCGCGATCCAGCGAAGCGGCGCAATTTTGCTCATGCGCATAAACGCCACGGGGATTCCCAACGGAATCGACCCGAGCAGCGTCAGCACAAACAGCTGCAAGCTGACCAAGAATCCCTGGCCAAGCATCTGCATCATGACCTGAATAGACAACCCAAGCTCTCTTTCACAGTAACGGAACAGCGAACCCAATGCTAAAGCGGGTTTTCCAGGTGCCCGAGTTTGCCGTGAAAGAGGAGCGCCGCGTACTAAATGTACGCAAGCGACGGTTTGAACGGCAAAATCGGGTGCCTGGGAAAGCCGCTATTTGAGAACCCAGTTGTCGAAGGACAGACCATAGCTTGAATACTTATCGCACAGGTCCTTGACCGTGCCGTCCTCGTAGAGCGCCTTGAGCGACTCGGTCACGGCGTCGGCCGACTTGGTGTCGCCCTTCTTAAAGCCGACGGCGTAGTGCTCGCTGGACAGCGGCTCATCAAGCTGCGTATAAGCATCGGGCTTGGCGGCAAGCTGATACTGGGCAATCGAAAGGTCGCAAGCCACGGCATCGACCGCGCCGCTCTCGAGCTGCATAAAGGCCGTGTTGTACTCGCCGATCGTGTCGAGCGTGGCAAACGTCGCCGCCAGATCCTTCTGGTCACCCTCGAGTACATCCTGCGCAGCGGAATCGGTCTGGGTAATCACGGTCTTGCCGGCAAGATCGTCCCAGCTCTTGATGCCCGCATCCTTCTTTACCACCAGCACCTGCTCGTTGAGCATGTACGGCTCGGAGAACGTGTAGTCGTCCTCACGGCCCTCCATGGTAAAGCCGTTCCAGATGCAGTTGATGGCACCCGAGTTGAGCAGCGTATCCTTGGCATCCCAGTCGATGGCCTCGTATTTGACCTCCCAGCCCTGCTTATCGGCAACGGCCTTGGCAAGGTCGAGGTCAAAGCCGGTGTACTCGCCATCATCGCCCACAAAGCCATACGGAGGATAGGACTTGTCAAAGCCCACGACGAGCTTCTTGGACTCCGCAGCGCCCTTCACATCCTTGGCCGCGGCAGAGCCAGCAGCGGAGCCCTTGCCGGCACCACCGCCGCAACCGACAAGACCAAGGCCAAGCACCGTGGCAAGCGAGCCGGCTAGACCAACAAACTGACGACGAGACATATCGGTGTTCATGGTATTCCCCCTTGATGGTACTTTAGTTAGGTAAAGTGAGTCATGTAACGTTCAGAATCATACACTTTAGTGAGATGGAGTACAAGGGAGGGCTTGCCCGCCGGATGCCGGGGCAGGGGTTAAGTTTGCTGCTCTACAGTCCTGCTCACGACGGAGAGCACATTAAGTGCTCTCCTGTTCGTGCGG
>UQTN01000056.1 GCA_900543945.1 uncultured Collinsella sp.
AGGGAAGCGTACTTTGGTACGCGACCGACGATTGAACGTCAGATTGCCGCTTAGGAGCGTTTGCAGCGTCGGCTAAGAGAGATCGTCCTCGTAGGGCATTAAATCGGCAAGGTAGCCCTTCTCCTTGAGCATGGCCTCGATCTCGTCGAGGGTTTGCTCATCCTCTGCCGCAATGCGATGGAAGTGATAGCCGCTCGTCACCGTTAATAGTGGAAAGCTCTTGCCGCTCTCGATATCGTGCAGATAGCGCTCAACATCGCGACGATTGCGAATGTCCAGGTCGGCCGTGATCTTACCGTACACGCGGTGATTGACGATCACGTTGAGCACGGCGCCGCCGGCGTCGACGATACTCGTGAGCTCATCGCCTGCCTGCTCCACGCTGTGGCGAACCTTGACCAAGCGCGTGGGCACGGCGGGGCTGCTGGGGGCCTCCTGTAGTACATAGCCGCGATTGGTGGCGACGATATCGTGCCCGTCAGCGCGCAGCAGGGCGATGTCCTGCACCACGACCTGACGGCTCACGCCCACCTCGCGGGCAAGCGCACTGCCCGAGACAGGATCTTTGGCTTCCTCGAGCACGGCCATGATGGAACGGCGACGCTCGCGGGCATTCATTATTTACCGTCCAGCAGACGCAGGTGCTTGAGCGAGAGGTCGAGGATCGGCGCAGAGTGCGTCAACGCCCCCGAGCTAATAAAGTCAACGCCCAGGTCGGCGAGCGCGCGGATATTGTTAGCGTCCACGTTGCCCGAGCACTCGGTCTTGGCGCGGCCGGCGATAAGCTCAATCGCAGTAGCCATGTCATCGTGGGTCATGTTGTCGAACATGATGATGTCGGCACCGGCCTCCACGGCCTCGCGTACCATGTCCAGGTTCTCGCACTCAATCTCGACCGTCGTGGTAAACGATGCGTGGGCGCGTGCCATCTCGATCGCACGAGTCACACCACCGGCGGCGTCGATGTGGTTGTCCTTGAGCATGACAGCCGTCGACAGGTTATAGCGGTGGTTGCTGCCACCGCCGATCTCGACTGCGGCCTTCTCGAAGACACGCATGCCCGGCGTGGTCTTGCGCGTGTCGACAAGCACGGTCTTGGTGCCCTCGAGCGCAGCCGCCATCCGATGCGTGTAAGTAGCGATGCCGCTCATGCGCTGCAGGTAGTTGAGCGCCACGCGCTCGCCCGAAAGCAGCACGCGCGCGTCGCCGCGTACCTGGCCCACGTGGTCGCCGGCGTGCACCTCGTCGCCGTCCGCGACATCGAACAACACGGAGCTCTGCGGATCCAGCAGCTCAAAGGTTCGGGCGAATACGTCTAGGCCGGCGATAATGCCGTCGGCCTTGGCGATGAGCTCAACGGTAGCGGGGCGCGCCGTGGGGCACACGCTCGCCGTACTCACGTCCTCAAACGTGATGTCCTCGCGCAGAGCCTGCAAAATCAGATCATCGACGACGAGCTTCATGGTAATGGGATTCATGGTCTACTCCTCCACGGCCTGCGTGCCGGCGGCACGGGCCAAATCATCGATTGCAAGGGTATCGGCGCTCAGGGCGCGGTGACGCCCGTCAAGTGCGGGCTCACCGGCGTGCTCCACGGCCAGCGACTTGCCTGTGCGCATGTACCACGCGGCGCGGCGGCCCCAGACCAGCGCCTCGAGCAGGCTGTTAGAAGCCAGGCGGTTCTTGCCGTGAACGCCGTTGCAGGCCGTCTCGCCGGCGGCATAGAGCTCAGGCATCGAGGTGCGGCCGTCCTTATCGACCCACACGCCGCCCATAAAGTAGTGCTGCGTGGGTGTGACGGGAATGGGCTCGTCCAGGATGTCGCGACCGTCCTCCAGGCAGCGCGCGCGGATATTGGCAAAGTGCCCGGTCACCACGTCGCGCTCGACGGGGGCAAAGCTCAGCCACTCGTGCTCGGTGCCGTCCTGCTTCATCTGCTCGCGGATGGCGGCAGCGACAACGTCGCGCGGCTGCAGCTCGTCGGTAAAACGCTCGCCGGCGGCATTAAGCAGAATCGCGCCCTCGCCGCGGCAGCTCTCGCTGATCAGGAACGTGCGACCCGGCTGCGGCGAGAACAGGCCCGTGGGGTGGATCTGCACGTAGTCCAGGTGCTCCATCTTAATGCCATGCTCCTGCGCGATGTAGCAGGCGTCACCGGTGAGCTGCGGGTAGTTGGTCGAATGGTCGTACACGCCACCGATGCCGCCCGTCGCCCACAGCGTGTGGCGGGCATGGATCTTAAACGGCTCACCGGCATGCACGCCCTCGGCGGCATTTACCAGCTCGTCCGCGGGACGAACCGAGTTGTCCTCGTCCACGGGAACGGCGACGACACCGGTACACACCGTGGCCCCATCGCGCTCGGCCGTCAGGATGTCGGTCATGGCAACGTGTTCGAGAATCTGCACGTTGTCCAGCTTGCGGACGGCCTGAAGCAGCTTGGTCGTAATCTCCTTGCCCGTAATGTCGGCATGGAAGGCAATGCGCGGACGGCTGTGCGCGCCCTCGCGGGTAAAGTCGAGGCCGCCATCGGCCTTGCGCTCAAAATCCACGCCCATCGCTAGCAGGTCGTTGATGACCGAGCGGCTCGAGCGGATCATGATGTCGACGCTCTCGCGGCGGTTCTCGTAATGGCCGGCGTGCATGGTGTCCTCAAAGAAGGCATCGTAGTCCGAGCCCTCGGGCAGCACGCAGATGCCGCCCTGCGCGAGCATCGAATCGCACTCGTCGACAGCGCCCTTGGAGAGCATGATCACGCGCGTACTCGTCGGCAGGTTGAGCGCCGCGTACAGGCCTGCTACGCCGCAGCCGGCAATGACGACGTCGCACTCCATATCGGGGTATTGCTTGGTTTCCACAGGAATCCTCTCCCTTGAATGTGGCATAAGGAACCGTCCCTCATGCCACATTGTTCTAGCGTGCTGCGTACTCGAGCATACGGTCGAGCGTAAGTTTGGCCTGGTCGGCAGCCTCGTCCGACACGCCGATCTGCACCTCGCCCTCACCCGTCTCCAGGCAGCGCACGAGCTTTTCGAGCGTGATGAGGTCCATGTTGACGCAGGTGGGCTGCACCGCGGGGAAGTAGAACTTCTTGCCGGTGCCCTGGCAGCGGCGCTCGAGCTCATAGAGCACGCCGCGGACCGTCACGATAATGAACTCGCTCGCGTCGGACTCCTCGGCATACTTGATGATGCCGGCGGTGGAGCCGATGTAGTCGGCCTCGGCCAGCACGTCGGCCTTGCACTCGGGGTGCGCCAGCACGAGCGCGTCGGGGTGGGCCTCCTGCGCATCGACGATCTGCTCGACGGTAATGATGTGGTGGCGCGGGCAGTAGCCGTTGTTGAGGATGACGTGCTTTTGCGGCACCTGCTCGGCCACAAAGCGGCCCAGGTTCTGGTCGGGAATGAACAAGATGTGCTGCTGTGGCAGCTCGGAGACGATCTTGACGGCGTTAGAACTGGTAACGCACACGTCACTCCAGCTCTTGATCTCAACCGTCGAGTTGACGTAGCAGACGACAGCCAGGTCGTCGCCGTACTCGGCGCGCGCCGCATCGACCGTCTCGCGCTTGACCATGTGCGCCATGGGGCAGTCCGCACCCGGCTCGGGCAGCAGCACGGTCTTGGTGGGGTTGAGCAGCTTGGCACTCTCGCCCATAAACTCCACGCCGCACAGCACGATGGTCTGCTGCGGCAGGCTCTTGGCGAGCTTTGCCAGGTAAAAGCTGTCGCCGACGTAATCGGCAACGGCCTGGACCTCGGGCGCCACATAGTAGTGCGCCAGGATCACCGCGTCACGTTGGGTTTTTAGTTGCTGAATGGCCTCGACGAGCTCTGCGGGCACCAGTGCCGCGCGCTCCGTTGCCGTCGTTGCCGATGCTAGGCCGGCCGCGATATCGCGTGCAAGCTCCGATGCATCCATGTTCGCGCTCTGTGCCATCAAGGCCCCTCTCTTTTGGCGAATCTTGGGGCTTTAGTATGACACCTAGGTTTACAGCTGACAAGACAGCTGTAAACCTAGGTGTAAAGTTGAAATAAAGAGTCAATCATGCGGCAGGTCCATTTTCGAACTGGCAAGCTGAGGATAGCCGAGCTCTCGATAGCGCAGGAGGCATCTTTCGCCACCGCAATACCGCTCGGCGCGAGTTGCGCACCGTGAGGCACGAACGGGCGCTCCCCCGCGAGTGGTCCGCGCCCAATGTGGCAAAATCGAATTACTAAGGGGGCCCGAATGCTCAAGATTATCGCCTGCGACGACGACGTCGCTTTTCTAGATAGACTGCACCGGATGATCGACCGTTGGTCGAGCGAGACGGGCACGGCGGTCGATGTTGCGCTCGTCACGCGCGGCGAGGACCTGCTGGCCCGCCATGCCGCATCGCGCGCCGACATCATCCTGCTCGATATGATCATGCCGCTCGTCAACGGCATGGACACCGCACGCGAATTGCGCCAGGCCGACACCGCCGTACGCCTGGTGTTTCTCACCTCATCGCCCGAGTTCGCCCTGGAGTCCTACGAGGTCCGCGCCTTCGACTATCTGCTCAAGCCCGTGGCCTACGAGCGCCTGGTGCAACTGCTGGACGAGCTTTCGAGCATGCATCCGGCAGCGACCGACGAACTCGTCATCAAAACGTCCTTTGGCTACCACGCCCTGCGCCTGTCCGACATCGAATATGCCGAGGCGCGCAACAAGCACGTGGTCTTCCACCTGCGCGACGGACGCGATATCGAGGCACTCGAGTCGTTCCGCAGCGTCGAGGACCGCTTGGCGCAAAATGCCACCTTCTTTAAATGCCACCGTAGCTACCAGGTCAACTTGCGCAACATCGACCACTTCGATCGCACGGACATCGTCATGCGCTCGGGCGCGTGCATCCCGCTTTCGCGCAGCTGCAAGCAGGGATTCCAAGACGCCTACTTTGCGGTGCGCTTTGAGGGCGGGAGGCGTTGATGATCTCCTCGGTCGAAATGGTCCTTTGGGCAATCCACCACGCCACAACGCTACTCTTTGGCGTCTTTGCCTCGGCGGCGCTGTGCGGTATCGAAATTAATCGACGCCATGCACTCGAGTTGGTGGGGGTCGGAGCCGCAACCGGCGCTGCCTTTTCGATCGCCAATGTCGTAGGCGGAGAGCTTTTTGCCCGTCAGGCTTATCCGCTTGTCGTGCACCTGCCGCTTATCGTCTACCTGTGTGCGCGCTATCGTCTGAGCCCGCTGCTCGTTATGTTGGGAGTCACCAGTGCCTACCTGAGCTGCCAATTCAGCAACTGGATGGGCATCGCCGCGCTCGCCGCCACTGACTCGCAAATCGCGTACTACGTGGCGCGCATTATCACCACGGTCGCCGTCTTTGCGATCCTGCTGCATTGGGCCCGTGACATTGGACCCCGTCTGGCGGTCAAAAGCCCTACCGAGCTCGAGATTCTGCTCATCCTGCCGCTCGTCTATTACGTCTTTGACTATGCCACCAACGTCTACACCACGCTGTTCCACTCGGGCTCGGTGGTAACGGTTGAGTTTTTGGCCTTTGCGCTCTGCGCGTTCTACCTTATGTTCCTCGCTGTCTACCTGCGTGAATACGAAGAAAAAGAGGCTGCCGAGCGTGAACGCTGGATGCTCGAGACACGCGATAGCTCGGCCATGAAGGAACTCGATGCATGGCGCCAGTCCGGACGCGAGCTGTCAATTCTGCGCCACGACATGCGGCACTTCTTGCGCGGTCTGGCCGTCTTGATCGACGAAGGCCGCACCGACGAGGCACTCGATCGCATCGATACGCTATGCGAGGCCAACGACCGCACCGCCGTGCGCCGCTACAGCGCCAACGAGACCGTCAACATCGCGCTTTCGTCGTTTGGCTCGGACATCAGCAAGCGCGGCATTACCGCCAACCTGCGCGCCGCCGTGCCCCAGAGCGTGCATGTGGCCGATGTCGACCTGTTCAGCGTGCTTTCGAATGCCCTGGAAAACGCCATTGCCGCGGCGAGCGCCGCCCCCGAGGGCAAGCGCTTTGTCGATCTTGATCTGCGGTTTGAAGACGGGCAGCTGCTGCTTTCGGTTTCCAACACATTTGGACGGCCGCCGCATATGGTCGACGGCATGCCCGTAGCCGGGCACACCGGACACGGCTTTGGAACCAAGAGCATTAAGCTTGCCGTCGAACGCATGAACGGCAACTGCCAGTTCCGCATCAACGGCGACCGGTTTGAGCTTCGCGCCGTGATGTAGGGACGCGGTAAGCCGGCGCCGCGCTCGACCCGTCAGGGCCGCCTTACCGGCTCCGGTCCGCTACAGCGGTGCAGCCGCCGGGGTCAGCTGCTTAATGTAGGCCCACATGCGCTGCTTGGCGGCCTTGTCGGTGAGCGCCGCCTCAAAACCGTCGAGCGCCAGCACGCGGCGCCCCTGCACATGGGCGACCAGGCCGGGCTTGAGCATGGCGGTGTCAAAGTCATCAATTGCCACAAGCATATCGGCATAGGTCTCGCGCATGACATCGGCCGCACTGTTGTCCAGCAGCAGCACCGCCTCGGGGTCCAAGGTCTCCAGCGCCTCGCGGAACAGGTCGCACGTCAGGGCCTCGCCCGCCGCGACCGCTCCGTCGCCCGCGCCGGCGACGCTTGCCAGCACACAAAAATCCTCGGGGGCATATCCGATGGCACCGAGCGCCTTGCGCAACGCGGCGCCATCCGCGCCGGCGGCCAGCTCGCCGCCCGAGCACTCGGCTTCATCCAAATCGCCTTTGACCAGCACAATCGGCGAGCACACGTTGCCCGCGATACGCACACCGCGATCTGCAAGCGACGCGAGCTCCTGCTCGGTCGCCTGAGCGATGGCTTCTTTTTTCTGGCTTTGTGACGTGGGCATGCGCTCTCCAATCGTTTGCGTGCCCACCATTATATAAAAGAGCCGCCCGCGAGTGGTTGCTTTGCGGGCCGCTGGGTATAAGCACGGTCGTACTGAGTTTTACGCGGCCGAGCCGCGTCGTATTATGGAGGTCACCATGGCTGACATTAAGCAGATTACCCCCGAGAACTTCGGCGCTGTCGTCAACGATAGCCTGCCCGTACTGGTTGATTTTTGGGCCCCGTGGTGCGGCCCCTGCCGCTCGCTCTCGCCCATCGTAGACGAGGTTGCCGACGAGCTGGCCGGCAAGTTGGCTGTGGCCAAGTGCAACGTCGACGACAACCAGGACCTGGCCATGAAGTTTGGCGTCATGAGCATCCCCACGCTGATCGTCTTTAAGAACGGCGAGGAGGTCGACCGCTCGGTCGGCGCCTTACCCAAGGCAAGACTTCAGGCACTGCTGGAGAAACATCTGTAATACGCTTGTTACCTGTCTGCCGTCCATGAGCGGTTTCGCACCGCTCGCCGGAGTGCCAAACGCAAGGTATGCGACCACGGATAGTATGGTAGTCACAAACAGCCCCCAGTGAACGGGTGCGGGTCGCACAGACTCGTACCCGTTTTCTTATGCAGCTGCGCGCAGAGCGGGCGTAGTAAAATCTGAACCACTGAACTGCCCCATACAAAAGGAGATTTCCCATGCATGATGTTGGAATGAACATGAGCCAGCTTGCCATGAGCGTCAAGCAGGTCGACGACACCATCGAGCTCGCTCACGAGTGGAGCCATCAGCTGCTGCATGCGACCGAGAACTTTGATATGGAGCGCATTGGCGCCAAGCTCGAGGCCGCCATGTCTGCGCTGCACGAGGCGCACGATGCGCTCGAGGGCTACGAGGAGGCCATCGAGGCAGATCACAACTCAGTCGGCTCTGTGAAACTGGTGTAACGTGGCCGAGCACGAGCACGCGCACGGCCACGGTGCGGACGACGATGCGAGCTGCCGCTGCAGCGGCCCCAGCTCCGAGCTGGTCCGCTTTTCGGTCACCGCGCCCGACGACCTGCTGCACCGCTTTGACGAGCAGATCGCGCGCCGCGGTGATGTGGCTAACCGATCCGAGGCCGTACGCGATCTGATTCGTGCCTCGATCGCCAAGGATCAAATGCGCACGCCCGACGAGCAGGTCATCGGTTCGCTCACCATGATCTATGACCACCATACCGGCGATCTGACGCGCCGTCTGGACGAGGTACAGCACGACTACACCGACGAGATCGTCTCGACCATGCACGTGCATCTGGACCACCACAACTGCCTGGAGATTCTGGCGCTCAAGGGTCGCGGCAAACGCGTCTACGAGCTGGCGGACCGGTTGCTGGGACTGCGCGGCGTTAAGCACGGCGAGCTCACCTGCGCCGCCACCAAGCAGAGCCTGGGGCTGTAGCGGGATTTCCCACAGCGCACCTGCCATAAAGGGACAGGTTTCAACGAAGGAGGGTCGCATGCGACATGTGCATATCCATGTAACGGGCATTGTGCAGGGCGTCGGCATGCGGCCATTTGTGTATCGCGAGGCTATGGCGCATGGCATTTGCGGCTGGGTGCTCAACGCGGGCGATGGCGTGCACATCGAGGCGCATGCTTCAGTCGAGGCACTCGACGGCTTTGTCGCCGCGCTGTCGGAGCACGCGCCTGCCGCGGCCCGCGTTGAGCATGTCGCTGTTGCAGACCTGGAGCCAGACGCTTGGGCTGCCGACGATGAGCAGGCCTTTCGTATCGTAGCGTCGCAGGATCAGACCGTGCACACGACGCTTATCTCCCCCGATATCGCCACCTGTGACGACTGCCTGCGCGAACTGTTCGACCCCACCGACCGACGCTATCACTACCCCTTTATCAACTGCACCAACTGCGGGCCGCGCTTTACCATCATCCGATCGCTGCCTTATGACCGAGCGGCCACGTCGATGGATTGCTTCCCCATGTGCCCCGAGTGCGCCGCAGAGTATGCCAACCCGCTTGACCGGCGCTTTCATGCGCAGCCCGATGCCTGCTTTGACTGCGGTCCACATATTACCTGGCGCGAGGCGGCGGGCGACATGGAGCTCGAGGGTCTGGGGGCGATGCCGGCCGTCGGCAGCACGCGCGAAACCAGCGATGCCATCATCGAACGCTGCATCGAGCTGCTGGCAGGCGGCGGTATTGTCGCCATCAAGGGCCTGGGCGGATTCCATCTGGCCTGCAACGCTGCCAATGAGCAGGCGGTGGTCGAGCTGCGCCGTCGCAAGCGCCGCAGCAACAAGCCGCTTGCCGTTATGGTGCGCAGCCTTGCCGATACTGAACGCCTGTGCCATGTCGATGATGCCGAGCGCGACTTGCTGGCCGGCAGCATCCGCCCCATTGTGCTGCTGCGCCGCCGTGCTGTTGGCGAGGGAGATTCCCCCGACGGCCTTACACTCGCGCCATCCGTCGCGCACGATCTACCCGAGCTCGGCGTCATGCTCCCCTATACACCGCTTCAGCATCTGCTGCTTGCAGCTGCCTCGTCGCATGGCATGCACGCGCTGGTCATGACCAGCGGAAACCTGAGCGAGGAACCTATCGAGACCGACGATGCCCTTGCATGGGAACATCTTGTTGCCGCCGGCATCGCCGACGCGCTACTTGGCAACGACCGTGCGATTCTCTCACGCTACGACGACTCCGTGGTACGTGTGGTCGACGGCACCGTCATGCCTGTGCGTCGCGCACGCGGATATGCGCCGCAACCGTTGTCGCTGCCGGCGCTCGACGGCACTGCACCCTGCGTGCTCGCCTGCGGGCCGCAGCAAAAAGCCACGATCGCGCTCACGCGCGAGGATGCGAACGGCGAGGCGGCCTGTTTTGTGTCGCAGCATATCGGCGATGTCGAAAACGGCGCGACCTTCGATGCCTGGAGCGCCGCCCGCACACGTCTAGAAAACCTCTTTGACCTGACGCCCGCCGCCCTAGCATGCGACATGCACCCCAGCTATCTGTCGAGCCAGTGGGCACGCGAACAGGCGCAAGAACAGGGTATGCCGCTTGTTGAGGTTCAACATCATCATGCGCACATCGCGAGCGTAATGGCAGAGGCGATTGTCGCTGGCCGGCTTGCGCCTGATGCACGCGTCCTCGGTATTGCCTTCGATGGTACGGGTGCCGGCACCGACGGCACCATATGGGGCGGTGAGTTTCTTATCGCCGGCCTTGCCGATTTTGAACGCGCCGCGCACCTGCGCACCTGGGCGCTGCCAGGCGGAGCCGCATCCGTGCGCGATGCCCGGCGCAATGCCTTTGCCCTGCTGAGCGAGCTCGGCCTGCTCGAGCATCCGGGTGCCGCGGGGCTATTGGGCACCCTCGACGAGCAAACACGCAGCGTGACAGCCACCATGATCGAGCGCGGCATCAACAGCCCGCGTACCAGCAGCATGGGGCGTCTCTTTGATGCCGCGGCAGCGATTCTGGGCATCTGCGGCAAGGCTACCTACGAGGGCGAACCCGCCATAGAACTCGAAGCCGCCGCCTGGCGCGCGCTTGACGGTAAGCCCGTTCGTCTCGACGGCAATCATACAGGCGTATTCACGTCTGCCGACGACTCCCCCATCTTGGACCCCCAACCGCTCATCGAAGCTCTTCTGAATGGAATCGAGGCAGGCGCGCCGGCCGACCGGCTCGACCTCGGGTTTCACATCGCCATTACGCACGCTACGACCCACATCGCACGCGAAATCTGTGCGCGCGAAGGCCTCGATACCGTCGCGCTCTCGGGCGGTGTGTTCATGAACCGGCTTTTGCTTCAGCTCCTCACCCACGAACTCAAAGACGCCGGTCTTGCCGTCTTGGTCCCCCACGCTGTACCCGCCAACGACGGCTGCATCGCCTACGGTCAGGCCGCCATCGCTCGCGCTCGCCTCGCGCAGACGGCGTTGCGATAGGCTGTTTTGCCAGCCTGCGCGCCGCCGTCTCACAGGTGTAACGCGTTTGCTCGTGACTCCCGCGAGCGCTACCATCAACTGATGGGTAATTAGGCGCCTATCCAGCGCAAAACGTATAAAAGGGGAACATTATGTGCCTTGCCGTTCCCGGTAAAGTGGTCAAACGCGACGACGACCTTAAGGCGACCGTCGACATGATGGGCATCGAGCGCCCCGTTTCGCTGCGCCTCGTGCCGACGGCACAGGTAGGCGACTATATTCTCGTGCACGCCGGCTTTGGCATTCAGATCGTCGACGAGCAGGAAGCGCAAGAAACGCTCGAGCTCGTTAATGCCATGACCGAACTGGCCGAAGAAGACCAACTGGCCAGCAACCCGGCCGAGGCATACTAGTGGCGGCGGCGCAGCCGGTTCGCTCCGGTATCGACTTTTCGGCATTTCGCGACCCCAAGCTGGCTCGCGAGCTCATCGATCGTATTCATGAGCTTGTCGGCAACCGCAGCATCAACCTTATGGAAGTCTGCGGTACGCATACCGTGAGCATCGGTCGCTATGGCTTTCGCTCCATTATGCCTGCCGGGCTCAAACTGCTGAGCGGTCCGGGTTGCCCCGTCTGTGTTACCGCCAACCGCGATATCGACCATGCAATCGCGCTCGCCAAGATGGACGGCGCCATCATCACCACCTTTGGCGACATGATGCGCGTGCCCGGGTCGTCTACCTCGCTCGCCGCGCAAAAGGCGGCGGGGCGCGATATTCGCATTGTGTACTCCCCGCTCGATGCACTCGATATCGCCGAACACAACCCCGATCGCCCGGTCATCTTTATGGGCGTCGGCTTTGAGACCACGACGCCCACCATCGCCGCCGCCATTTTGGAGGCCGATGCACGCGGACTCCAGAACTTCTCGGTCTATTGCGCCCACAAGACCACGCCGCCGGCGCTGCGCGCCATCGCCAACGATCCCGAGACCACTATCGACGGCTTTATCCTGCCGGGCCACGTCGCCACCATCACGGGCCTGGCGCCCTTTAGCTTTTTGGTCGACGAGTTCAATACCCCGGGTGTGGTCACGGGATTTGAACCGGTCGATATCCTGCAGGGCATCTGCATGCTGGTCCAGATGGTTGTCGAGAACAGGCCGGCGATCGACAACGCCTACCGCCGTGGCGTCAACGCAGACGGCAACCCCGTGGCGCGCCAGCTGGTCGAGCAGGTGTTTGAGCCATGCGACACCACGTGGCGCGGGCTGGGGCCGATTGCCAACTCGGGCCTTTCCATCCGCCCCGAGTTCTCGCGCTTTGATGCCCGCACTCGCTTTGACGTGCCCGTTGAGACGACGGTCGAGCCGCGTGGGTGCCGCTGCGGCGACGTGCTGCGCGGGGCCATTACGCCGAGCAGCTGCCCGCTCTTTGGCCGCACCTGCACGCCCGAGCACCCCGTCGGACCGTGTATGGTGAGCTCCGAGGGCAGCTGCGCGGCGTACTACCGCTACCGCGACTAGCCCGAACACACCCGCATACTGGCACCACCCACGATTGGAGTTTTGGATATGTCCCATAGCATCACCGATAGCACCGTCCTACTGGGTCACGGCTCTGGCGGACAGATGATGAAACGCATCATCGATGAGGTCTTTTTGGATGCCTTTGGGTCGCCCGAGTTGCTCGATGGCAACGATGCCGGCGTCGCCGCGCTGCCCGCGAGCGGGCGCATCGCCATGTCGACCGACAGCTTTGTAGTCTCGCCGCAGTTCTTCCCCGGTGGCAACATCGGCCGCCTCGCCGTGTGCGGAACCGTCAACGACGTCGCGACCTCAGGCGCCAACGTGCGCTACCTATCGTGCGGCTTTATCCTCGAAGAGGGCTATCCCATGGATAAGCTGCGTCAGATCGTGCAGACCATGGCCGAGACGGCGCGCGAGGCGGGCGTGGCGATCATCACCGGCGACACCAAGGTGGTTGAGCGCGGCGGGGCCGACGGCGTCTACATCAATACCGCCGGCGTGGGCGAGGTACCCGCGGGTGTGGCGCTCAGCGGCGCCAACTGCCGCCCCGGCGACGTCATTCTGGTGTCGGGTACACTCGGCGACCACGGCATCGCCATCATGAGCCAACGCGAGGGTTTGGCGTTTTCGAGCACGATCGAAAGCGACGCTGCGCCGCTCAACCACCTGATCGCCGACGTACTGGCCGCAGCACCCGACACGCGCTGCTTCCGCGACCCCACGCGCGGTGGCCTGGCGTCCACACTCAACGAGTTTGCGCAGGCCAGCGGCGTTGCCATGGAAATCGACGAGGACGATGTGCCCGTGCGCCCCGACGTGCAGGCAGCCTGCGAGATGCTCGGCTACGATGTGCTGCAGGTGGCAAACGAGGGCAAGATGGTCGCCGTGGTGCCGGCCGAGCAGGCCGATGCCGCGCTGGCCGCCATGCGCGCCGCCCGCTACGGCGAGAACGCCGCCATCATCGGTCGCGTGCTGCCACTTGCCGAGGGCGCCCGTCCCGC
>UQTN01000057.1 GCA_900543945.1 uncultured Collinsella sp.
GCAGATCAAAGGTCTGTTTTACGGGGCTCCTTACCATGACGTGCCGGCACTCATTGCGTTTTTGACCACACTCGTCACGACCGTCAACTTTGTGGTGTCGGTCGAGGTCAATTTCTACCCGCGCTACCGTGACTATTACAGCCTGTTTAACGACGGCGGCGTGGTGGGCGATATTGTGGTGGCCGAGGAGGAGATGCTCTCCACACTCAACAGCGAACTGCGCTTTTGCGCGCTCAAGCAGCTGTTTGTGACCGCGGCGGTCATCTCGCTCGAGACCACAGTGCTCTCGGCCCTGCCGCTGGGCTTTAACAACCTTATGCACGGGTATTTTCGCACGTTATGCCTAGGCTACGGCCTGTATGCCGTGGGCAACACGATCCTGCTTATCTTGCTGTACTTTACCGACTACAAGGGAGCCGTTCTGGCCTCGGGCCTGTTTGCCGGTGTGGCGGGGCTCGCGACCGCCGTGTCGTTGCTTTTGCCGCAGCAGTTTTACGGCTTTGGCTTTTTGTTGGGTGCGGTGGTGTTTTTTATCGTGGCCCTGCTGCTCGATACCTATACCGCCAACTTGCCGTATCGTATCCTGAGCCAGCAGCCCATGGTGGCGACCGACAAAACGGGTCGCTTTACACAGCTGGGCCGCATGCTCGACCGTGCCGAACAGCGCTATGAGGAAGGCCGCCATAAGGGTGTGCCGCACGGCGCGTTTCAGCGCGCAGTAGTTCGCGTGTATCGCAACCATTGGGGAGGTTCTGATGATCGATAAGTTGATGTCTCGCCGCTGTCTGATCGAGGCGGCTGCCGGCGCGCTGCTGCTTTCGGGCTGCTCATCTCAGGACGAATCCTCGACAAATAAGGTAAAAAAGCAGGACAAGATTAAAAAGGCCGAGTCCTCGGACGGTACCAAGCACCTACGCGATAAAGATGAACTGTACGAGGTCTACGACGACTCGGACATTGTGACCATGTACCTGACGGTCTCTCGCGGCAACAGCTCCGAGAACACGGACCATAGCTGGGCCGAGATCAACACGTACTCGGTGTATGACTATGCCGACATGGGCGTGACGCGCTATCAGGTTATGGGCCTGCTGCAGCCGGGCGACGAAGACGGCCCGGTGGCCGGCGAGGTTGGCTATGGCGAGGAAGCGCCCAATGCCACCGTGCAGGTGCGCGGCCAGACATCGAGCTCCTACACGCAAAAGAATTACAAGGTGGAGCTCAAAAAGGGCAAGGGTACCTGGCGCCAACAGCGCGCGATTGCGCTCAACAAGCACATGGGCGAGGGTATGCGTTTTCGCAACAAGATGGCCTACGACCTTATCCGCGGAATTCCCCAGATGATGGGCCTGCGCACGCAGTTTGTGCATCTGTGGGTGTGCGACCAGACCGAAAAGTCCAACGATACCTTTGAGGACTACGGCCTGTTTACGCAGGTGGAGCAGCTCAACAAGACGGCGCTTAAGGCACATGGCTTGGATAAGAGCGGGCACCTGTATAAGGTGAACAGCTTTGATTTCCATCGCTACGAGGACACCATTAAACTTGCCGACGATCCCGACTACAACCAGGCAAGCTTTGAGGGCATGCTCGAGATTAAGGGCGATTCGGACCACACCAAGCTCATCGAGATGCTCGATGCGCTCAACGACGAATCGCAAAAGATCGATGAGGTGCTCGACACCTACTTTGATACCGAGAATCTGGTCTATTGGCTGGCGTTTCAGATCCTGACGGGCAACTGCGATACTCAGAACCGTAACTGCTATCTGTACAGCCCGCTCAACTCCAATACGTGGTACATCCTCGATTGGGACAACGATGGCATGCTGCGTAAGATGGAGCTTTCTCTTATCGGGTTTTCGGACTATGCGAGCTGGGAGCGCGGCGTAAGCAACTACTGGGGCAACGTGCTATTCAATCGTGCACTGCGTAGCAAATCGTTCCGCAGCGAACTCGACCGCGCCGTAAAGGACCTGCGCTCGTATATGACCGAGGCGCGCCTGAGCAAGATGATCAAACATTATCGCGAGGTTACCGAATCGCTGGTCTTTGCTTCGCCCGATATCGACAATCTGCCTGTCACCAAGGACCAATACGAGCAGATTGCCGCGGCGATTCCCTCCGAGATCGAGGAGAACTATAAGAGCTTTCGCGAGAGCTATAAAAAGCCCATGCCGTTCTACATTGGCGTGCCGCAGATTGATAACGGTAAGCTGCGCATTAACTGGGATGCGTCCTACGACTTTAAGGCGCGTGACATTCGCTATACCGTGGAGCTGGCGCGCGACTATGCCATAAGCGACGTGCTTTTTAAGGCCGAGGACGTGCTGCTTCCCGAGGTGACCTGCGATGCGCCCGATACCGGCCAGTATTTTGTGCGCGTGCGTGCCACCAACTCCGACGGCTATACGCAAGATGCGTTTGACTACTATGTAACCGACGACGGCAAGCACTACGGCATGAAGTGTTTTTACGTGCAAGACGGCGGTAAGGTCGTGGAGGATACGTATGAGGAGGGCTAGCGCGTTGCTTGAGCGCTTGGCGGCCCCGCCTGTGCGTGCCGCGCAGGAGCGTTACCGCCACGAGCTCAAATATCTCATTAACGAGGCCGAGCACGCCGCGCTTGCCTGTCGCATGGCGCCGGTGTTTAAGCTGGACAAGCATGCGCGGGCGGGCGGTTACACTATTCGCAGCCTGTATTTTGACGACTACTGTAACTCGGCCTACGAGGAAAAAGACGCCGGCATTCTCATGCGCAAAAAGTATCGCGTACGCATCTATAACGGCAGCGACAAGGTGATTAAGCTCGAGCGCAAAAAGAAGTACGGTGGCTGGATTTACAAGGAAGATGCGCCGCTCACGCGCGGCGAGTTTGAGCAGATTTTGGCTGGCGACTACGACTTTTTGCTGAGGAGCCCTTATCCGCTCTGTCGCGAGTTCTACATCGAGTGCATCTGCAACATGATGCGCCCGCGGACCATCGTGGATTACGAGCGCGAGCCGTGGGTGATGGACGAGGGCACCGTGCGCATCACGTTTGACATGAACGTGCGTGCCGCGGTGGGGAGCTTTGACATCTTTGACGCGACGTTGCCCGCGTTGCCCGTACTGGAGCCCGGCAAGCTGGTGATGGAGGTCAAGTTTACCGAGTTTTGCCCGCAGCTGGTGCGTGATATGGTGCCGCCGGGAGCGGCCGAGCTTACGGCGGTCTCCAAGTACTGCCTGTGTTACGAAAAGACCGCCTACCTGCGCGGATTTAATTACTGGGAATCGGATTTTGAGAACCGAGGGGATATTTAGACCATGAGCACCAGGGACTTTTTTAAGAACTCCGTCTTGGAGGCGTTTGGTCAGGTCGACCCTGCCAAGATCGGCCTGTCGCTGCTCGTGGCGCTCGCCATGGGCATCCTGATCTACTACGTGTACAAGCGCTTTTTTACTGGCGTGGTCTATTCGCGCAGTTTTGCCGTGACGCTCGTGGGCATGTGCGTGCTTACCTGCATGGTCACGCTCGCGATCTCGACGAACGTGGTCATCTCGCTCGGTATGGTCGGTGCTCTGTCCATCGTCCGCTATCGTACGGCGGTCAAGGACCCGCTCGACCTGTTGTATCTGTTTTGGTCCATTACCACGGGCATTACGGCGGGCGCCGCTATGTATGCGCTCGTAGGTCTCACGGCAGTGGTGATCGTGGTGATGATCGCCGGCTTTGCGAGCCACCAGGATAAGGCACGCGTGTACATGATAGTCATCCACTACACGGGCCAGACCACCGGCGACGATATCGTGCGCGCATTTGGCCGCACCAAGTTTACCGTCAAGTCCAAGACGATGCGCGGCGACAAGGTCGAAATGGCCGTGGAGGTGTTCTCGGACGGCGTTGACATGCCCTATGCGGACGCCATTCGCGCGCTCGACGGCGTTGAGGACCTAACGCTCATCCAGTACAACGGCGAGTACCACGGTTAATGTTGGTTCCGGCGTTCTGGTGAACTCCGAATCGTGGGTTTTGTTTTAGAAGGGACGGTGCCGCATGTGCGCACGGCAGTTTGAAGCGGACTGGGCTGCAAGGGCTGGTGCGCGTGGGGCGCGACTGGTTGCAGCCTCGCATGTGCCGGCGGCGCTGTCTTTGTTGGGGATTGTACATTCCGGCGATCGCCTGGTTGCGTTTGCCGATGACTTTGCCGATGCGTTTGCGCGCGGCTTTGATGCCTGCGACGTGGCTATGGTGGGGGAACCGTCGGTTGCGGCGTTTGCCGCTGCGTCCGAGGGTTTTGATGCTTCGTTTGAGGTCGAGGAGCCGCACCTGTGGTGGTTCGTCAACTCTATTGGCGGGTTTGGATTGCGCGTGCCCGATCTGCGCGCGTTAGGACGCGCCGCGCGTGAGGCTCATGCGCTGCTGGTTGTGGACAACACCGTGGCGTCTGCTTTTGGCTGCAATCCGCTGCGGCTGGGTGCTGCGCTGTCGCTTGAGGCGCTCGATCGCGTGTGCGCCGGCAAGGCTCCGCGCAAGTTGGTTGCCGTATCGGTCGCGCGCTCGCAGCTCAAACGCCATCGCGTGGATGCCGCTGCCGAGTGCGCGCATGCCCTGCTTGAGGGCTGCGGCTTGGCCAAGCTAAATTTGCCTGCTGACGAGGCCGGTGTGCTGGAGCGCGGGCTGGACTCGCTCGATACCCGCATGCAGGCCCACTTCGACCGCGCCCGTGCACTGGCCGAGTATTTGGCCGCCAACGAAATGGTGCGCAACGTGCGCTATCCCGGGCTGAGCTCGCATCCCGATCATGCGGTTGCGACGGGAATCCTCGAGCATGGCTTTGGCCCGGCAGTTGAGTTTGACTTGATGGACTGCGCCGCGGGCGAATTCTTCAGCATGCTGCCGGACGAATTCCGCGCATCACCCGCCGGCGGCGCAACGACGCGCCTCTCTGTTCCGCGAGGCAAGCAGGGTAGCACTATCCGCCTCTTCGCCGGCACTGATGATCCCCTGGTAGTGGCTGCCACCCTAGACACCGCCCTCCGCAAGTTAGCTACTCTTTGATGCTGGCGATGAGGTCGTTGGCTTTGGTGGCAATGACTTGGTTTATGTCGGCCTGCAGCTCCTCGTAGGCCGCTATGGCTCGCTCGCCGGCGGGGGTGAGGGTGGACCCGCGGGCGCCGTCGCGCTCGATGAGCTTGCAGCCCAGCTGACCTTCGGCCTCGTTTACAATGCGCCAGGCCTTGGAATACGCCATGCCCATGCTCTTGGCGGCGCGGTTGAGCGAGTGCTCGCGGGCAATACCCTGCAGCAGCAAGACGCAGCCGTGGCCGAACACGCCCGGCAGATCCTTGTCGCACGCTTGAATGACCAACTTTGCCGTCGTCTTGTACTCCATGTGCTCCACGTCTCCCCGCTAAAGTGTTTGCTGGGCAAACGCATAGCCTGCGTCAAACCCTCGTGTGCTCTTCTTAAATCATGCATTGTAGCAGTCAAAGTGCGTTAAGATACTTCCCCAGTATTGGGCGCCCAAGGTTGGGCTGGGTCCTACGAGGCCTGCAGCCGACCGGTCGCATGGAAAAAGGAGAAACATGGCTACGTTCTTTCCCGGTGAGTCCCACACGTTTTCGGAGTATCTGCTGGTTCCTGGTTACTCGTCCTCGCAGTGCATCCCCAACAACGTCTCTCTTAAGACGCCGCTAACCCGCTTTAAGCGCGGTGAGAAGCCGGCAATCACCCTGAACATCCCCATGGTTTCCGCCATCATGCAGTCCGTCTCGGGCGTCGATATGGGTGTCGCGCTCGCTACCGAGGGTGGCCTGTCCTTCATTTACGGTTCCCAGAGCGCCGAGTCCGAGGCCGCTATGGTCAAGGCCGTCAAGGATCACAAGGCCGGCTTCGTTCAGTCCGATTCTACGCTGACCCCCGACATGACCATGGAGCAGGTCATCGAGCTCAAGGAGAAGACCGGTCACTCCACTATGCCGGTCACCGACGACGGCACTCCCAAGGGTAAGCTCCTGGGCATCGTCACCAGCCGTGACTATCGCCCCAGCCGCGATGACCACCAGACGAAGGTCTCCGAGTTCATGACCCCGCGTGAGCAGCTCATCGTGGGCGACAAGAACATCAGCCTCAAGGTTGCCAACGACGTCATCTGGGACAACAAGCTCAACGCTCTGCCTATCGTCGACGACAACGATCACCTTATGGGCATCGTCTTCCGCAAGGACTACGACAGCCACAAGACCAACCCCAACGAGCTGCTCGATAACGACAAGCGCTATATGGTCGGCGCCGGTATCAACACCCGCGACTATGCCGAGCGCGTGCCGCTGCTCATCGAGGCTGGCGCCGATGTCCTGTGCATCGACTCCTCCGAGGGCTTCAGTGAGTGGCAGAAGCGCACCATCGAGTGGATTCGCGCCAACTACGGCGAGGACGTCAAGGTCGGTGCCGGTAACGTCGTCGACGCCGAGGGCTTCCGCTTCTTGGCCGACTGCGGTGCCGACTTCATCAAGGTCGGTATCGGCGGCGGTTCCATCTGCATCACTCGCGAGACCAAGGGTATCGGTCGTGGCCAGGCCACCGCGCTGATCGACGTCTGCCGCGCCCGTGACGAGTACTACGAGGAGACCGGTGTTTACGTGCCCGTGTGCTCCGACGGCGGTATCGTATACGACTACCACATGACGCTCGCCCTTGCTATGGGTGCCGACTTTATGATGCTGGGTCGCTACTTCGCCCGCTTCGATGAGAGCCCGACCGAGCGCGTCAACGTCAACGGCCAGTACATGAAGGAGTACTGGGGCGAGGGTTCTGCGCGTGCTCGCAACTGGCAGCGCTACGACCTGGGCGGCGCGGCGAAGCTCAGCTTCGTCGAGGGCGTTGACTCCTACGTTCCCTATGCCGGTTCCCTCAAGGACGGCGTGGGCGGCACGCTCTACAAGGTCAAGTCCACGATGTGCAACTGCGGCGCCCTCTCGATCCCCGAGCTCCAGGAAAAGGCACGCCTGACCCTGGTCAGCTCCACCTCCATCGTCGAAGGCGGCGCCCACGACGTTGTGGTTAAGGACTCCCAGCAGTCCGTATCTTATCGATAAGCGGCTTTCCCAGGCACCGCACCTTGCCGTTCAAACCGTCGCTCGCGTACCAAAGTACGCCTCGCTCCTCTTTCACGGCAATCTGCGGCACTTGGAAAACCCGTTCGTTCTAGAACGGGTTGCACATAAAGGTTGAGTATCAACCACGTTATTTAGATAAAGCGAGATGCCTGCAAGTCGCAGACATCTCGCTTGTTGTATTTGCTATCATCAGTCAAGTTAACCTTAGGGTCGGGCGGCTTAGCTTTGTTCGCTACAAGTTCCGCACGCAAAGAAGAGCACTTAATGTGCTCTTCGTCTTGCGCAGGACTGTGCGCAGTAGCGAATAAAGCTAAGCCGACCGACCCCATTAAAGATTAAAGGAGCTGATATGTGCGATTGCACAGATCATAAGGATGAGATCCCTGCCTACGACGCGCAGGCCATTGAGTCCAAGTGGATGAAGGCCTGGGAGGACTCCAACCTTTTTGCCGTCGACACCGACGCCAGCAAGCCCAAGAAGTACGTGCTCGAGATGTTCCCGTATCCGTCGGGCGATCTGCACATGGGCCACGCGCGCAACTATACCATCGGCGATGCCATGGCCCGTCAGGCCCGCATGCGCGGCTACGATGTTCTGCACCCCATCGGCTTTGACGCCTTTGGCCTGCCTGCCGAGAACGCCGCCATCAAGCACAACACGCAGGCTGCCGCCTGGACGTATAAGAACATGGACCAGGCGCTCGCCACGATGAAGCGCATGGGCTTCTCCTACGATCTGGATCGCATGGTCAAGACCTGCAGCCCCGATTATTACCGTTGGGGTCAGTGGATCTTTGAGAAGTTGTGGGAAAAGGGCCTGGTCTACCGTAAGAAGAACCCGGTCAACTGGTGCCCCACCTGCAAGACCGTTCTGGCCAACGAGCAGGTCACCGAGGGCAAGTGCTGGCGCTGCGGCACCGAGCCCGAGAAGCGCGACCTTGAGCAGTGGTACTTCAAGATCACTGAGTACTCCCAGGAGCTGCTCGATGATCTGGAGAAGCTCCCCGGCTGGCCCGAGCGCGTCAAGCAGATGCAGGCCAACTGGATCGGTCGCTCCGAGGGCGCCGAGGTCGACTTTACCCTGTGCGACAAGGATGGCGAGCCCATCGAGGGCGACGAGGGCAAGATCACCGTCTTCACCACGCGTGCCGATACGCTCTTCGGTGTCTCCTTCTTTGTCCTGGCCCCCGAGTACGCTCGTCTGCACGAGCTCGTCGAGGGTACGGAGTACGAGGAGGCCGTGACCAAGATCGTCGAGGACTCCAAGCATATCTCCGCCGTCGAGCGTGCCCAGGGCACCCTCGAGAAGCACGGTGCCTTTACCGGCCGCTACGTGGTGAACCCGGTCAACGGCGAGAAGGTCCCCGTGTGGGTTGCCGACTACGTCGTTGCCGACTACGGCACCGGCGCCGTCATGGCCGTTCCCTGCGGCGACCAGCGCGACTTTGAGTTCGCCCGCAAGTACGACCTGCCTATTGTGCCGATTATCCTGGACGATGACGACCGCGCTGCCGTCGAGGCCAGCGGCGAGACCATTGATACCTTCCATGCCGAGACCGTCGACTGGGATTGCGCCCATGCTGCCGAGGGCACGCTCGTTCAGTCCGGCAAGTACACCGGCATGCGTGGCGGCAAGCACTCCGAGGGCGAGGCTGCGATTGTGGCCGACCTTGAGGCCATGGGCTGCGGCCGTCGCAAGGTCGAGTTCCGTCTGCGCGACTGGCTCATCAGCCGCCAGCGCTATTGGGGCAACCCCATCCCGGCTATCCACTGCGAGCACTGCGGCATCGTGCCCGTGCCCGAGGATCAGCTGCCGGTAACGCTGCCCGAGAACCTGGACCTGGGCGCCGGCGAGACCCTCGCCGAGTGCAAGGAGTTCTACGAGACCACCTGCCCGGTCTGCGGCCGCCCGGCCAAGCGCGAGACCGATACCATGGACACCTTCACCTGCTCCAGCTGGTATTACCTGCGCTATACCGACCCGCACAACACCGAGCTGCCCTTCTCCCGCGAGGCTGCCGACCGTTGGATGCCCGTCGATAACTACGTTGGTGGCATCGAGCACGCCATTCTGCACCTGCTCTACAGCCGCTTCTTTACCAAGGCACTGCGCGACCTGGGCCTGCTGAGCGTGGACGAGCCCTTCACCAACCTGCTGTGTCAGGGCATGGTCAAGGACGAGAACGGCGATACCATGTCCAAGTCCAAGGGCAACGTCGTTCCCCCGAGCTCGGTCATCGAGCCCTATGGTGCCGACACCATGCGTCTGGCGATCCTGTTTATCGCCCCGCCCGAGAAGGACTTCGACTGGGACCCCAAGGCCGTCGAGGGCGCCAACCGCTTCATCAAGCGCGCCTGGCGTATCGTTTGGCAGCTCGTCCAGTCCGGCGACGCCAGCGTGGCTTTCGACAAGTCCGTGCTCGACGAGGCGGCGCTCAAGCTCTATCGCGAGCGTCACCGCACCATTGCCAAGTGCACCGAGGACTATGACCGCGGCCAGTTCAACACCGCGATCTCGGCCGTCATGGAGCTCGTCAATGCGGCGAGCGCCTACCTCAACGCCACCGAGGGTGCCACCCGCGACAAGGCGCTGTGCTACGGCGTTGCCAAGGATATCGTGAGCGTCCTTGCCCCCATCTGCCCGTTCTGGGCCGATGAACTGTGGCATGAGGCACTCGGCTGCGAGGGCAACGCCTACACCGCCGCTTGGCCCGAGTATGACCTGGCCGAGTCCATCGAGGACACGGTGCAGATCGTCGTCCAGGTTCTCGGCAAGGTCCGTGGCCGCATCGACGTGGCCCGCGACGCCTCCAACGAGGAGATGCAGGCTGCCGCTGAGGAAGCCGTCGCCAAGTGGCTCGAGGGCAAGACGGTCGTCAAGGCCATCTGCGTGCCCGGCAAGCTGGTCAACCTGGTGGTCAAGTAAGCGCTGCGCGCTTAACTGACGCATAAAAGACGAGGGGCGATCCGGTTGGGTCGTCCCTCGTTTTGTGTTGTATGACCTGCTTAGTCAGTGCGTCGCACCGTCTTCTACGGGATGTGTACCAGGTCCCTAAAGTAAACATTGCCCGTTTGCTCCTCGATCATCCAGATGTTGAGGTAGATGTCGTTGAGGTCATTGTTCACATCAAAGTCCGGGTCGTCGAAGGTGCCTACAAAGGTGAGCATGGCGCGCGTTTCCTCGCCTGCTGCGACCTGCTGGCGCATGCGCACATCGCGGACCACGCCGTTGACGTAGGCATAGGAGTCCACATCGCCAAACATCATGTCGACACCGGTGTTGTTGGTTACCGTAAAGACGAGCGCGGTGTCGCCGTAGCCGTCGGTGTCCTTGCCCACGCAGGTAACATGGACGTTCTCGTCTGCCTCAAGGTCGTTAGGGAACTGTTCTTGAGGGTCGGGACCTAAGCCCTGGGGATCGTCGATGTCTTCGTCTATTTTGTCGAAGCTTACCGGGGGTTCGGTTTTCTCGATGGCTTTGGTGCTGCCACGATCCGGTTCGCATGTTCCGGTTTTGCCATCGATGTTGTTGCAGCCCGTCAGAGCGAACGAGCAGGCAGCGACGACGAGCGCGGTCGCGCAGAGGGTGCCTAGGCGTTCCATGGATCCTCCTTGCCGTAGAGATGCTGGAAGGTTGTGCGGTCAATGCGAGCGGCAGGCTTTCTCGCTACAGAATGCCTCTCGGCTCTAGTCTGGCCGATGTGCGCCCAGGGATGGAATGCCCATAGGGCCCGATTCGGTCGGCACGCTGGGACGCATGGCCCGTTTTGGGACTGTTGAGGGCGCGCCGCATGGGGTTCCTCGGTCAATTGTCCTATTCTTGTGGAGAACCTGTGCGCACGCTGACCTGCAGATTCGTACTGTGCTTGCGCGTTTCCGCAGCTATTGGTATAGTTTGCTTGCAAATGAAGTTGTAATTGAAAGAAGTGGGGTTTCGGCCCCGCTTCTTTTTTGTATGGATGGAGGTGCCGCAATGGTCAAGACCAAGACCGAGCAGGCGATCATCGACGCGCTCGAGGCCGTCGCTCCCCAGCACGATGTCGATATTGTCGACGTTGAGCTCGTGGGCGCCACCAAGGCCCCCTGCGTGCGTGTGCGTATCGAGGGTGCCGAGGGTCAGAGCCTGTCGCTCAACGACGTCACGGCCAATACCAAGTGGGTCGGCGACGTGATCGAGGAGCTCGACCCCATTTCTTCGAGCTACACGCTCGAGGTGTCGAGCCCGGGCATGGCGCGCCCGCTGCGCCGCCCGCGCGACTTTGCCCGCTTTGTGGGCGAGAACTGCGAGCTCACCTCCACCGCCACCGAGGGCCGTCGCAAGTACGCCGGCAAGATTGCCGCCGCCACCGAAACGAACGTGACCCTCGAGCTCGAGGACGGCGACTCCGTCACCCTCGATTTCTCTGATGTTAAAAAGTGCAAGTTGAAGCCCACCTATGACTTCAAGCCCGCGAAGGAAGGAAAGTAAGATGGCAGCATCCGACATGATGTCCGCCCTGATGGAGCTTTGCCAGGAGAGGCACATCGACCAGCTCTACCTGATCGACCGCCTGGAGCAGTCACTCGCCAAGAGCTATGCCGAGATCCTGCATCTTGAGTGGGGCGCCAAGGTGACCATCGACCGCACCACCGGCAAGATCTACGTCTACCGCCTGGAGCCGATCGACGATTCCATGGACGAGGAGGGCAACTTCACCGAGTTCGAGGAGATCGACGTCACCCCCAAGAACACGAGCCGCATCGCCGCTCAGCATGCCAAGGCCGAGATCAACGCCATCGTGCGCAACTCCGCCCGCGAGCAGATCTACGAGGAGTTCTCCGGCCGTATCGGTGACCTCATCAGCGGTACCGTGCTGCAGTCCACCCCCGACTTCACGATCGTCAAGATTCGCGAGGGCGTCGAGGCCGAGCTTCCGCACTTCGATCAGCGCCGTTACGAGAACGAGCGCAACGAGCGTCCGATGGGCGAGCGCTACCTGCACAATCAGCACATCAAGGCCGTGATCATCGATGTTCGCGACCCCAACTCCAACCTGCAGCCGGTTCGCGGCGAGCACAGCCGTCCGCCGATTGTCATCTCCCGTACCCACCCCGAGCTCATGCGTCGTCTGTTTGAGCAGGAGGTGCCCGAGATCTATGAAGGCACCGTCCAGATCAAGTCGATCGCCCGCGAGCCTGGCCAGCGCTCCAAGGTCGCCGTCCACTCGCTCGACGATCGCCTGGATCCCGTTGGCGCCTGCGTCGGCCCCAAGGGCAGCCGTGTTCGCGCCGTCGTGGGCGAGCTCCGTGGCGAGCGCGTCGACGTTATCTTGTGGGATGCCGATCCGGCCGTCTACGTCGCCAACGCCCTGTCGCCTGCTAAGGTCACCCGCGTCCTCATCGACGAGGAGAAGGCCTACGCCGGCGTTATCGTGCCCGATGACCAGCTGTCCCTCGCCATCGGCAAGGAGGGCCAGAACGCCCGCCTCGCCGCGCGCCTGACCGGCTGGCACATCGACATCAAGTCCGAGACCCTTGCCGCCGACATCCTCAAGAACGTTCCCGTTCACGAGGAGCCCGCCGCCGACCTGATCGGTGACGAGGAGGACGAGGACGTCCGTCGCTGCGAGTTCGTGTCCGAGGACGGCATCCAGTGCCGCAACCAGGCCCGTCCCGGCTCCCGTTTCTGCGGTGTCCACGACACCGACGCCTTCGATGATGCGGAGGACCTGATCTAGCGCGCGGTCGCGCCGGGCAGGTCCCGGCGCATCTCCCACGCTCGTTCAGTCTCTAGGCACCCAAGGTGCCAGAAAGGGTAGGTGAAGTCATATGGCAAAAGTCCGTGTGTCCACCCTGGCCAAAGAGTTCGGCATGACCTCCAAGGAACTGATGGGTCATCTCGCCGAAATGAAGATTCCCGCTAAGTCCGCCTCCTCCGCCCTGGAGGACGCCTATGTCGCCATGGTCCGCAAGCAGCTCGCCTCGGTGATCGAGGCCCGCGCCCAGGAAGTCGAGGCCGCCAAGCAGGCCGAGGAGCAGGCTGCCGCC
>UQTN01000058.1 GCA_900543945.1 uncultured Collinsella sp.
ACCCGCCCGCACCGCCCGCCCCAACGCCGCCAACGCCCGAAGCCGCCCGCACGGCCTCCGAGCGCTTCAGCGCCACGCGGATCCGTGCGAACAGCTCCTCAATCGCAAATGGCTTGGTCAGGTAATCGTCGGCGCCGGCGTCGAGCCCGGCCACCTTGTCCATCACGGCATCGCGCGCGGTGACCATGATCACCGGCACATCCTTGTGCTTGCGGACACGCCGCAGCACCTCCATACCGTTGAGCTGCGGCAGCAGCACGTCGAGCAGAATCAGATCGTAGTCGCGCTCCAGCGCCAGGTCAACGGCGGTGCGGCCATCGGCGGCGTGCTCCACCTGGTAGCCCTCGTGCTCCAGCTCGAGCGTCACAAAGCGGGCGATTTTCTCCTCGTCCTCTACAATCAGGATCCGTGCCATACGTGCCCCCGTCTGCGATTACTTGTCGTCGTTGAGATTTTGCTTGATGTCGTCCGCGGCATTGGCAGCGCTGTCCATCAGGGTGTTGATGCTGCCGGGCACGTCGCCGTCGCTATCGATGCGGTAGCGCATGCCAAAGAACAGGCCAATGAGCATCAGCCAAATCGTGGCGCCCCAGGCAAACAGCGCGACGATGGGGATCAGGATGGGGATGTTGAGGATGATCGCGTCGCGGCGCGTGGCGATAAACTTGGTGTCCAGGCTCAGACGGAAGAGCTTTTTGAGGTACTCCCACACGCTGTCCATCTTCTTGGAGAAGTCGGTCTTTTCGCTCGACTTTTCGTAGGCGACCTGCGCGGCGACCATCTCAGCCGAGGGCTCGTCGGCTGGCGCGGACTCGGTGGCGGCGTGCGCCGACGTGGTCTGCGTCTTGCCCTGCGACTCGAGCCAAATGATGGCGTCCAGGACGTTGCCGTCGGCGGCGTCGAGCGCGGCCTTGGCGTCGGTGTAGCTCACGTTGCACTTGGTGCGGATGGTTTCAACTTTTTCGAGGTCGTCCATGACCTGTCCTTTCGTTCGATGGGCGCGACGCCGGGCGATCTGCCCGGGCGCGAGCGTTGCGTTCGGCGGTCTGCGTTGCGCCGCCCCGCCCTTGGTCGAACTCTATAGTGCAGGTTATAGATTAAGCGATTCTTGAGCCAAGATTAATGTTGGATGAGTTTTTGGGTGGTGCGGAGGCGGGCAGGGGCAGAAAAGGCAGGTTTTGCGTGGCGTGAAGGAGGGGCGGTCTGATCTTTGGGATAGCTGATGGCGAGGTCTAATACTTTTCCGAGAAGTGAATGAGTGAAAACGGACCCCCGAAGCATCGACACTTTAGAGGTGCCGCTTCCTGCGGTTTCAATGCTGAAATCCCACGATTTTGCCGCCGAAAAATGCGGATGTTTCAGAGGTCCAAAAACAGCCGTTCACTTCGCGGAAAAGTATTAGACCTCAATAGCGGGGGATGGGGTGCCGGTGCAAAACGGCGTCAGAAATGGGGTAAACAAGGCAAACGGATCTAATGGATCAAAAATCACGTTGCAAAAGTATGAAAATATCCTACAATTGCAGCATGAAGTACTTTAGCAACATAGCGGCGATAAGCGAGCTTTCCGAGAGCGAGGGCGTGTTCACCACAGCCCAGGCGGCTCGCATGGACATCTCTCGAGATGCGCTAGCGCACTCATGCCGCGCAGGGCGTCTTGAACGGATATGCCACGGCGCCTACCGGATGTCTGGAACGCAGCGCCGAGACACCGACGAACTCAACGCCTTTTGGAAGCTCACCAATCCCTCCCTTTGCGCGTGGGAGAGAAAACGTCAGTGGGATGGCATCGCCGTGAGCGGTACGACAGCGGCGAACCTGCAGCAAATGGGCGATTTCTATCTGTCCCCCTACAGGATGACCGCGCCCATGCGTATCAATACAAGAAACGAATCCCTTTCTTTTGTAAAGCGCGAGATTGCTGAGCGGGACATCGTTTGGCTCGACGGCCTGCCGGTAACTAAACCCGAGCGCACGCTTGTCGATCTTTGCCTCGATTGCGAGGATCCCTCATTAATTATCGATGCCTATCACGACGCGCTTGGACGTGGACTCGATATACAACGGCTGAAGGATCTTGTAGAGGAGAACTCTAAAACCGCCAAACGACGCGAGCTGATGGCGCCTTTGCTGATGGTACTGAACGGGTAATGCGAAACGGAGGACATGGTGAAGTACAAAACGCCTGCCGCATTGGAGATGGCTGTTAGGAATGCCGCAAGAGAATCACCAATGGATACTAATCGGGCAATCGTCGGTTTCTACTTTCATCGCTTCCTATGTCGCGTTTTTTCAGAAGATGACGGCAGCTTTGTGCTCAAGGGCGGTCAAAGCGTCCTGGCGCGAACACTCGATGCACGTGTCACAAGAGATATTGACTTGGTTGCTCAAGAGGAGAGTCTCGAAGAGGCTATTGTCGATCTGGTGCAGGCTGCTTCGATTGATCTGGAGGATTTCGTTTCGTTCGTCTTTGATCGTGCAGAGCAAATCAAAGAAGAAGATGAGTATCGGTGCGGTACGAAGGTGTGGTTCACCCCCTTTATGGGAACCAAGAAGCTACAGCCAATTTCAATTGACTTGGTAATTGATGAAGTGCGGGGACTTGAGCCTGAGGTTCTTGCGCCGATCGATCGTCTGAATATCGAGGGGCTCCCAGTCTGCGACTATCGAGTATGCCGAGTGGAGAGTGCCCTTGCAGATAAATTGCTCGCAATGATAGAGATGCATGAGGGCCGTGCTTCATCGCGAATCAAGGATATAGTCGACATCTTGGTGTACGCGAAAACTTGCTTCGTCGATGGGGCTACGCTTGTCGAGAGGGTCGAGAAAGAAGCGTCTGCCCGCAAAGTGGCAATGCCGGAAGAGTTCGTGGCGCCTCTCTGGTGGAAACAAAATGGTTCTGCACAGTACGTAAAGATGGCGAGGCAGGCGGGGGTACTTGATCTCGCGGGGAACATTGCTGGGGCAGAAGAGGTCGTCAATCGGTTGTATACACCGTGCTTTAATCATTCGGCGAATGTGTGCAAATGGAATCCTCAGACTACGGGATGGGAGTAGCCCAGACAGTTAAGCCGGCGGCAGGAGCTGGTCCCGCCGCCGGCTTGGGGCGTTACTGCTGCCTATGTGTTACTCGCAGATTTGGTCGAGCACTTCGGTGATGGTCTTTTTTGCGACTTCGAGGTTGCGCTGGGCTTGGGCGACGGCAGCCTCGGCTTGTTTCTTTGTTTCTACGACCTCGGCAAAGCGATTGATGGATTCGCTGTACTCGCGCGTGCGCGGGTCGAGCGCTGGCGGGACTTCGATCTCGAACAGGTCGTTAGGGCGGATGGCGCGGATGCTGGCTGCTTCGGTTAATGCTTGAATCAGCTGTGCCCCATGGCCTTCGGTAAGGTATCCAACGATTATCTCCGAAAACACTACGCGCTCCTCTTCGGTCATCGTTTGGAACGACGGGCGAATGACGGTGGTGTTATGCGAAGCAACTAGGTGTTGCTTCGCGTCATCGGCGCTGACGACGAGCAGGTTGGACGCGCCGTAGCGACCCAGCATGCGTGGCATGACGATATCTCCAGCGCGGAGCTCATATCGATCGAGAACGCTGGGGTTCACCTTTACGATTTTGGAATCCGAGCTATTTGCACTCTCTACAGCATATGCGGGTAGAAGGTTGCCATCTTGAAAATCCTGAGATGAGATGCGGCGTACCTCGATTGCATCAATGTCGTTTGATGTGGTGCTCTCGCGGGGCATAAATGGAGCTACTCGCGTAAAAGCGTCACCGAGCGTAGCCCTGTAGTTTCGGGTGAGGCTGATAAGGCTGATTTTGCCTTTTGAGAGGGCTGCGCGATGCAGCAGCAATTCACGCGTGGCAAAAGTGGACGTTTCGATAGGCGTTGATCTGGGCGTATTGGTATCAATGCGGGCCCAGTCGGGGGAGATGGAAAAGGTGATATCTGAGTAATACGATGTTTCTGTCACATATCGAAAACGCGGCCCGGATTCGATTGCGCTGCGAAATGCAACGCTGCGATTTCCTGAAGACAATATGAGAAGCGCGCTTGTCATGTAGGGCCTGGGTTCAGAAAGTGGCAAATACACGACGCTCTCGATGAGTCCTTCGCGTATCAGGATCGTGCGCGCCTGCTCGGCTTTATCGAGTAGATCGGCGGGCAGCACTACGGCTGCGCGAGTGCGATTCGAAAGGGCGAGCGCATACAGACACCAAATAAAGGGACCCCAGTCACAGAAATCGAGGTAGCCGGGCTCTAAGTAATCGATCAAGGCGATACATTCTTTTTCGATGTCGTGTTTGCCCGTACGGTAATACCCCGATGCGTCGATAAACACCGGAGCCGCATCGCCATTGCCCGCGCCCTGCCTGCCGGGTTCAAGCTCGCAAATATCGGGTACGCCGTTGCTGTTCAGGCTGAAACATTCACGAAGCGCCTTACAGTCGATGGCGCCAGGCAGACGGACGGTGAGTAGACGGCTGCCCTGCTCCAGATTAAGCGCGCGTGAGAGGGCGGCGGCGGTGAGACGTGGCAATGATGTTGTTTCACGCATGTATAGAGCCCTTTCTTCTTAGTGGGTTATATATTAGCAGAAAATTTTGATAATTTCTAATGACGAGAACAGAGCACTGTGCTATTCTCGAAGTAATCCAAAACCAACTCAATACAAACTGCTTGATGCAATCGCTACACAGCCTTTAGGTAAACTGCGCTATCAAGCAGGGTGATTTCACTAACGAAGCTACAGGTTAGGTCGATTGTCATCGTCCATGCCTCAGACCATTCTAAAACATAGAACAGACTTATCGACAAACATCCGCAACCGGATAGGAAGAAGCATTCATGAAGAATGAAGACAGCATTTACGAGGTGTTCCTCAACACGATCGACGAAGATCTCCGCAGCATGTGCAAAAAGAACGGGAAGGCAGAGATGCCGTTTCCGTATCCGTACTGCGGCGAGCAGGATACCGAGCGCTTGGCCAAGGCACTCGTTGACGTGCTGGAAAAGCACTCGCCCGATATTCCCGGGCTGGTGCCCGAGCAGTATCGAGACGATGTGCACGAGGCCCGCGAGCTTTTGGCCGCAGCGTCGCTCGCTTTGTTGTCGCTGTATTTTCCCCAGCGCGATAACTGCGCGCACTGCATGGCCATCTTAATTGGCATGTTTGAGCACGGAAGCAATCCGCGCTTTAAGTCGAGCGGTGTGCGCATGTTCGAGCAGGTTACGACAGGTATGAAGTACTCGTCTGAACAAGGTGGATATATTCTGTCTCGCTTTGTGCGAAGCATCGACTACAAAAGACCCTGCGACCACGTGCATCGCGATGGGTCGCGCGGTTTTACGGCGGACGAGGACGATGCCGTCATGTTTTATAAGCGCTATCTCAAGGTGCAGAGACACGTCTTCGATACCAGTTCGCGTTTCAACTTTGAGCTATGCGTCAAACGCCCGTTTGAGGCACTTTCGGACAATCGGCAGAACTTTTATTGCATGGAGGAAAAGATGGAAATCGATTTGGCAACTAAGGTACGGGAGCTCCAGGACCGCTACACCCTCAACTTCGCTCAGGCCAAAGAGTATGACCTGCTCGACAAGCTGATGATCGATGCATTGCTTGCATATCTGCGCGACGGGTCAGTCTCAATCGCGGCGCGTGAGAGCTATGTGGCGCAAACCGAGCGTCTGATTGACGGTGCGGTCAAGTTGCCGTGTGCGACGAGCCCCAAGGAGGGCACCGGCGTCGACCGTATTTCCTAGCAATCACGCAGAACTATCGACAAGAAAGGGGCCGTGCCATGTCGGTCATTAAGATGTACGGCTACGAGGCCGCGCAGCAAACGGAGTATCAGACCAAGAAGTGGGCGACTAAGGAGGAGATGCAGGCGCTGTCGTCTGGCGATGAGCAGCGCGATGTGATCCTGGCTAAGGGTGCCACGGTGGCGTTCTACGAGGACGACAAGCATTGGGAGACGAGCGTGTCCAACAATGTGTTTGCCTTTGGCGGTACCGGCAGCGGCAAGACGGCGAGCTTCGTTTTGCCCAACCTGCTCAATCACCACGAGTGCTGCTATGTGGTCACGGACACCAAGGGCGAGCTGCTGCGCCGTACGGGGAAGGGCTTCGAGGAGGACGGCTACGAGGTAACGGTTCTCGACACCATCAATCCCGAGCAGTCGTCCGGGTACGATCCTTTGCGCTACGTGATGGATGTCGAGGACATCCCCACCACAGTGGCGTCAATCATGGAGGGGGTCGATCCTGACGGGCGTAGCTTTAGGGACGATCCGTTTTGGGACAATGCGAGCGATCTGCTACTTCGAGCGATTATTGGAATCCTGTTCCTCTTAGAGTGCCTTGCCGGCACATTTGCGCCGGACGGGGATCCCGCAGCTCCGCGACGCTATCTTAAGATGAACAACGTCTTTAAGCTGGCGGCACTCATCAAGGTTACGGGAGATGGCGAGGGACGATTTCCGCTGGATCACCTTGTGGAGCAGGTGGAGTCCAGGGAATTTCTTGGCAAGTATGATTCTGCGAACGCGGACCTGTATGGCGTTGAGCAGTATCGTGATTTTCGCGGGGCAGCCGATAGGACGCTTAAGAGCATTCTGATCACGCTCAACGCGACCATCTCGCGGCTTAAGACTCCCCAGCTCATGCGCGTCTTTGAGAAAGACGAGATGCGCCTCGACCGTATCGACGAGGGCAAGCGCGTAATCGATCTTAAGGTGAGCGACAACGACTCGACCAATGCATGGCTTGCGAACGTTGCCCTTAAGCAGCTGTTTAACCTGGCCCAGCGCCGCGCTGATTCCAACCCCAGCGGGCATTTGCAGCGCCACGTGCAGTTTATTCTTGATGAGTTTCCCAACGTGGGCCGCATTCCCGATTTTGAGCGGAGTATTGCGACCGTGCGCAGCCGTGGCATTAGCTTTTTGATGTGCGCGCAATCGCTGAGTCAGCTCGATGGTGTGTACGGCAAATCCGCAGCGCTTACCATCCTCGATAACTGCGACAGCTTGATCTATATGGGCGGCGGCAGCAACATCGCGACACAGGAGTACATAAGCAATCTGTGCGGCGAGTCGGTTTTGGGCACCAATTACGTGGGCGCCGAGCGCACTGCCGTCGATGTGCGCGGTTGCGTGATAACCCCGGGCGAGGTGGGGCTTATGCCGCGCACCGACTGCCTGGTCAAAGTGACCGGCATGCGCCCCTTCCGTGCCAAGAAGTATTTTTGCGGCGATCATCCCAATGCGGCCAAGTGGCTGAGGGATTAGTCCTTGCAGCTTCGCGCGCTCCATCTTGCCTATTTGACCGCACGGCTTCCATTGGCCGCTAGCCGTGCGGCCTCGTTTTACTTCCTTACCGATTCCGTTTAGAAGGGAATTACCATGTCCGTTATGTATCGTGAGCCTAGCATTATCAAGAAGTCCAAGGACGGTCGCGTTGCCGCCGTCGATATGGCAAGTGAGCTGCTTAACAGCCGCGTGCTGCTGCTGGAAGGCGAGGTCAACGATGTGACCTGCAATGGCCTTATTAAGTCCATGCTGGTGTTGGAGCATCAGAGCGCCACCGAGCCCATCACCCTCATCATCAACAGCCCGGGCGGTAGCGTTACGGCGGGGCTGGCGCTCATCGACACCATGCAGTCGCTCGACTGCCCCGTGATCACGGTGGGCGAGGGCGTCGTGGCCTCGATGGCCGCGGTGATCTTGGCCTGCGGCGACCACCGCCAGGTATACCGCCACACGCAAGTGCTCATCCACCAGTTGATGGGCGGCACGGGCATGGCGCAGCAGACCGATATCGAGATCGTGGCCCAGCACACGGCGGCCATGCGCGCCGAGCTGGACGAGCTGCTGGCCGAGCATGGCAACCTGAGCGCCCAGGAGTTCCACGAGCTCACCGAGCGCGACTGCTGGTGCAACGCCAAGCGCGCCCTGGAGCTGGGCCTGGTGGACGAGGTGATTGCTCCGAGTAAGAAGGCGCTCTAGCGGGGCATATGCCCTACAAGCACGTTAAACAGGGCGAATGAGCACGTAGTTGAACAGCCAGAAAGAGGTTGAACATGAGTAGGATTTGGGATGTCGACGGTATTGAGTGGGAAGATCTGCCCACCGTGAGCGACCTGCTGTGCGCTGCTGACACAAAGATCCTGGCACCCGAGGTTGCCCTGCGATACGGCGGCAAGCCGGATGACCGTGGCCGTGTCGATAACGAGCGCGACCTAAAGCGCGCCCGCCGCAAGATCAAAAAGCTGCGGAAGATAGATCCCGAGCCCAGCGACAAGATCGTCCTGTTGCCCAAGCATGTCATCAATCGTCGCAATGCGGACCACGGCTTTGGCTATTACGACGTAGAGCCGTGCGCTTTTACGCGCGGTGGCGCGCAAAAGCTGGGAGAGGACGCGTGCGCTGAAGTGTATCCGTGGGACCTGTTCCTGCTCAACGAGGAGCCCACAAGCGTCGTTCTGGGCTATCGCGTATGGCTCGGCGGCGAATGGGACCTATGCGAACGTTATCGCTTTTTGGCTGTGGTGTGCGCCAGCGCGCTGCATCGCATCCGCGAGCAAAAGGAGCTGCGCAAGTGTCTCAAGAAGGACGATGCAGCCTGCGACATGGACGAGGATGAGGCGATCGAAGGTATTCGCCAAGACGTGCTGTATCCCGAGGAGGTAATCAACGCAAAGCTCTGGGATACGAGCCTGGGGCTCAATCTGCCCTGGAAGGACGAGCATTTCGAGACCTGCGTGCGAATTGACAGGGCAATCGATGACCTGTTTGCCGAGGAGACGAAGCGCAATGCCGCGGAGCTTGGGAGGAAGCTTGGGCGTGGGTATGAGGGGTGCGGGGAGTGGTTGGACGGAGATTGACTGCAAGAGTGGTTCCTGTGAATGATCGGTGGCGGCTCGGCAATAAACTGTCCGAACGAAATGATAGAACGATAGCGTAAATAGCACCCGTACTTTAAGGAGTTAACAATGGAAATCGCCTATAAGGAACTGTTTCGTGTAAACCGTCCTATCTACGGTCCTGGACCAGGAGGTTTCTTCATTAAAAGATTCAAGAAAAGCGGATACAGCGAGGCTGAATTACTCGATTTAATTTCAGGAATGGACTTCTCTCTCGCTGGAGCTGATGGGGACATTAGCCTGGAAAAGAAATGCAAAATAATCGAACGGGCGGTTGCTGAGACGCATTATACGAGCTGGGCCCTTAGCCTGATTGGCATCATTGCCTCTCTTATGGCTGGAGGATATTTGTCTGCGCTGATAGCCAGTAATCCAACTTTAGCCGAGATTTTCATGGTGCTATTCCTGGTTGCCTTGGGAATATATGCGTGGTTCCGGTATTGCTTTGAGCGAAATAGGACCGTGCTATTGTGTGCGTTGAATCACATAAAGACGCTTCAACCATAGCCCATAAGGGCGAAAGACTCATCAATTACGATTCAAGATGTTGCTTGACGGGACTATCGAACAAGGCGCTGTTGGTCGCTAGCCATATCAAGTCCTGTATAGTCTCTGACCCAATGACGGAGCGCCTCGCGCCCGACAACGGATTACTCTTGAACGCATTGCACGATTACAGGAAGGAATGACCATGTTCGATCTCAAATGCTCGATGCAGGCCCAGCTCGATAACCTATGGCTCAAGCCGGAAGATCTTGCAGGAGGTCTCGGCATTCGCGTCTCGAGCGTCCGAAAATGGCTCGACCCCGAGCTCGACTGTATGCCGGTCAAGGATGCCTTCGACTGGATAAGCGACCAGATCGAAAAGCTCGGCGACCTCACACTGCAATGCTTGAATGACGCGAACGATTCCTACGAGAAGTTCGGCCAGCATATCGTTCGCTGGTACCGAGATGAAGATCTGCCCGATACTGAACCGGGAGGCCTTTACAATCTCGCGAGCCGCCTTGCCGCCGACCAACTCGCCGCGAAGGGTATAGAGTGCTCTACTGTCTATGCATCCCGCGACGGCGAGTGGATCGAGCAGAACCTGGACTTTTCCCCCGATATCGATCTCAAGGCTGCATTTGCCGCGCAAGCGGACGCCTTGGGAGTACCGACGTCCGAGATCGCGGCAGCATTGGGTATTACAAACCGATCAGTTAAGGACTGGAAAAACCCCAAGCGGGACACGATGCTGCCGGTAGACGAGGCATGGGACTTTCTGGATGAATACGCCGAGGCGCTTGATATCCGCACGGCCGAACTCCTCGAAAGCATGCCGAACCCGATGCCGTACCATCCTATGACTCGCCTCGGAACCCTAACGAAACAGCAGAGAATCGACAACCGTGCGGCGCAGGCAGCGGCTAGACAAATCATGGGCGACGGTAAGGTCGTAGTCGATTTCGTATATGTCTAAAGCCGTCCGGCGGCCATAGGCAATTGCACCCTGATGGATGGACCGCAGGTGAGGCATGCGAATAGCCAGGCCCTACTTCTTCGCATCGCCGCGCGGCTTGTTCTCATCAATCCCGCGCAGGTCGAACTGCTTGCTACCCCGTTTAAGCACGAGCTGCCAGCCGCACGCATCGCAGATTTTGACGAATTCATCGATGGTGAACCGCGTGTTGTTATGCAGCGAGTAGACAGGCTACCCTTCTGCTTACCGGTTTTAACGGATGCATCCTGCAGAGTCATGCCGCAATCCTGCACCATATAACGAATAGCGTCCGATGATCCGATCCGTTCAAGCACTGAATACCTCTTTCAAATATACGATAATATATTTTGATTATAGCCAATCTAGTTTTATTCTAGAAGTGGCGTGACAATCGGATACTACCGCCGGTGCCGGATCGCGGCCCAGATGTATCCGACTAGCCCCCGAGATTGCGCTTTTTGGCCGTGGTGTGTGCCAGCGTGCTGAATCGCATCCGCGAGCAAAAGGAGCTGCGCCAGTGCCTCGAGGGGGGGGGCGATGCAGCCTGTGATATGGACGAGGACGAGGCGATTGAAGGTGTTCGCCGCGACGCGCTGTATCCCGAGGAAGTAATCAACGCCAAGCTCGGCGGCTCTTGAGATGCGAGCCTGGGACTCAACCTGCCCTGGAAGGATGAGCATCGGCAGACTTGCGCGCGGATCGACAGGGCTATCGATGACCTGTTTGCCGAGGAAAAGTAGCGCTGTGCTGCGGAGCTTGGGAAGAAGCTTGGGCGCGGGTGTGAGAAGCGCGGGGAAGTGCCGTTGTCTCAACTATTCACCGACGAATGAGAAAAGGCGGTGAGTGCGGTCTCCTGCATGATTATCCTGGACCTATTGAGTGAGCGGTGCGCGGGCGAGGAGCAATCATGGCCGGCCGTGGAGACAAATGGTCGAGGGAAGAAACCCTTGCGGTTCTGTTCCTATACCTCGCCCTGCCGTCAAAAATGGTTGATGACAAAAGCGAGGATGTCCAGGCGTTAGCCAAGGCCATTGGCAGAACGCCGGGCGTAGTTGCTTAAAAATCTGGAATCTCGCATCTTTCGATGAGCGTCGACGCGCTCGCGGCAAGGTTGGAATGATCCATGCAAACAAAAATGGACAAGCTAGTCTGGGCCAAGTATTCCTTTGCTGGAGATGAACTCGTCGAGGAGGCGACCGAGGTTTTCCTTAATCGCTTTGATTTTGAAGAAGCGCTAAGCGATGAGTTGAAAGAGGCGATTGGCTTTGATTTGCCAGAGGGCGAAGAGCGCGAAGCAATTGTCTCGATGCGAGTGAACCAGGAGTTCTTTCGAAATACCTTGCTTACCAATTACAATTCAAGGTGTTGCTTGACGGGGCTATCGAACGAGGCGCTGTTGGTCGCCAGCCATATCAAGCCCTGGACAGCCTCTGATTCAAAAACGGAAGGACCTGCGCCCGACAACGGTTTGCTTCTAAATGCGCTACACGACAAAGCGTTCGATCGGGGGACTACTCACCATTAAAAAGGACCTGAAGGCAGTAATGTTCGGCGTGGTCGGACACGAGACGCCTGAAGACAAGTATTTGTGACACTACAACGGAGAGCCGACAACGCTTCCGAAGCGATTCGCCCCACGAGCTGAGTTTATTGAGTATCACAATTATATGGTGTTTAAAGGGTAGGGTTTAACTCGTCTGCTTTCAGTGCGTTTCTCACATAATTGCCTTAGCCCTTCCAGCTAAGTCGGTATTGAGGAATGAGGAAAATTCCAGCTAAATATTAGAGTGCGGCGAAATATTCGCCCGCCGTCTTTTATGCGTTCTGCAATTCAGTCGCCTAGTGCCTGCCTTTGTTGCACCTGGTGCATGTGGAATTTCAGCCGTCTACGTCAGCATCCACGTCGGCTGGAATTCCATTGAAATCAAATGGTCCGCGCGTGCGGTCGTATGCAGCCATGATAACGTCAATAGCGTTTACGGCCCCAATTGCTTGGCACAGGTCGACACGCTGCTCTAGGAAATCATTAAATCTGGCGCGAAGCTGCTTGGCTGTTGCGTGAATGAAAAAGTCGGGATCTTGTTTTTCGAGTTCGGCCAAGAAGATGGTGTCCAGCCTTGCGCATATGGCTTCAATGCGGCGGGATTCCTGGCGGAAGGCGTGGCTTGCCACTTTCGAATTCTTCGTTAGTAAATAATCGAGGTAATCGCTGAGCGATTGTTTGAATTCGGGCAATAGCTTGTCGTACCGAGATTGAATTGCTCCAGGTGCGATCGCGGGGTCTGGTTCAGTACGTCCAACAATGATGTCTATGGATACGTCAAATACATCTGCAAGACGCCATGCAGCAGCAAGTGGAATTTTATCAGGCCGACTTTCATATCGTGCGTACGTAGTAAATGGAATGCTCAGGGCCTTGGCG
>UQTN01000059.1 GCA_900543945.1 uncultured Collinsella sp.
GTTGCGCCGCGCCCGGCGAGCGGCGGGCGATGGCGGTGCGGTGCGCCTGGGCGTATCGATGATGTGCCCGGGGCGCCACACGCTCGCGCTGTGGCCGCAGGTGCACGACATGGAGCCGCGCTTGCGTTTTGAGATTGTGCCGGTGGGGGACCTTTACGACGAGCGCGAGACCGTCATGCGCAGCTTGGGCCGCGAGGTCGATGTGGTGCAATCGAGTTTTTCAACCCCACGTTGGGGTGATGCCTGCCAAAAGCTCCGCATTGTCAACGTGCCGTTTTATATCGATCTGCCGCGCACGAGCCCGCTGGCGCGCAAGAATCGCATTACGGTTGCCGACTTGGAGGGTATGCGTCTGCGCGTACTGCGCCACGGCAACGACGCCATGGACAGCCTGCGCATCGATCTTTTGGCCGATGGCGGCGTGGACGTGATCGACGTGGACAGTTTTGACTTTGCGCTCTTTAACGAGGCGGAGGAAAAGGGCGACGCGGTGCTCACTTGCGGGGCGTGGTCGGGCGTGCACCCGGCTTTTGTAGGCGTGCCGTTCCTATGTGGCCGCGAGGTGCCGGTCTTCTTGCACTACCCGCTCGAGCCCACCCTCCAAGTACAAAAATTCGTCAACGCCATGGTCCAACTTCTCAAATAGCTATCGTGTCGATGATTCTTTAATCCCCGTCCTAGAAAAATCATCTGGTAGAGTTGACCTCACGTGAATTTCAGCACACTGTGTGCTACCTGCACTTTTGTCATTTGAGGAGTGAACTTGTGAATCCTTCTGTCGCCAAGAAAGCCAGCCGGGCGGTGCGCCTGCTCATGATGGTGCTCACGGCAGTTCTCATCTTCTTTTTCATCAATGTTATGCTGCTCGTCTCCGATATCCAGGGCACAGCGCGCGTGGTCAACTACGCCGGTCTGGTGCGCGGCACTACGCAGCGAATCGTTAAGCTCGAGGACGCGGGCCAGCCTCGAGATGACCTGCTCAGAGCCGTTGATTCATACATCAACGGTTTGCGTTACGGAAGTGATGACCTCAACCTCGTCCGTCTCGACGACGACGAGTATCAGGCAAAGATGACCGAGCTTGCAAACTATTATGATGAGCTTTGCGCCGAGATCATCCATGTGCGCGAAGTCGGCTACGAGAACACCGACATCATCGCCATGAGCGAGGAGTTCTTTGGTATTTGCGACGATGCTACGCGACTCGCAGAGGACTACTCTCAGGAGAAGGCGTCGGCGCTCAACTATCTCGAGGGCTTGGTGATCATCGACATCGTGGGCTTGGTGACGACCTTTGCGGTCGAACTTGTTCGCGCGGTGCACACTGCCGCACTCAATCGCGAGCTGCAGAGCAAAGTTTATCTCGACGAAGCTACGGGACTGCCCAACAAGAACAAATGCGAGGAAATCTTGGGTCAGGAGCATCCCGTTTCCGCTGAAGCGCCCGTTGCGCTGTGTGTCTTCGATCTTAATAATCTGCATACGGTCAATAACCGCTTTGGCCACGAGAAGGGTGACGAATACATCCGTTCTTTTGCCTAGCAGCTGGGGCGCGTGGCGTCCGAGGCCTGCTTTGTGGGCCGCGACGGCGGCGATGAGTTTATCGCGGTGCTGTGGGATGCCGATCGAGCTGCCGTGGAGTCCCGTCTCGCTCGGGTCCGTGCGAACGTGAACGAGTATTCCGAGGCTCACCCCGACATGCCTATCAGCTACGCGGTGGGCTATGCGCTTTCCAGTGATTTTGATGAGCCGCCCACGATGCGCGAGCTCTTTTCACAGGCCGACAAAAACATGTACATCGACAAGAACCGCATAAAGACGGCCGAGGCAGCCGGTCCGCAACGCGATGGCCGGTAAGCCTGCAACAGAGGACGGCTACAAAACGAGGCCCTGGCCAAACGGCCAGGGCCTCACCAACTTTTATTCCGTTCTAAACGACGGGCTGATTGCGCGTAGGAGGGTGCCCCGAGGGTGGCGGGGTGTTTCCTCCGCGCGCAGTTTCGCAGCGCAGCGAGAATGTTTGAGCACGGAGGAATTACCCCGCCGCCCCCGGGGCACCCTCCGTCAGTAACCAGTTCTACTCGAGCTCAAACGCACCGGTATACAGCTGGTAGTAGTACCCGCGCTTAGCGATCAGCTCGTCGTGGTTGCCGCGCTCGATGATGCGGCCGTGATCCAGGCAGATGATCGCGTCGGAGTTGCGCACGGTGGAGAGGCGGTGCGCGATGACAAACGTCGTGCGGCCCTCCATGAGCTTGTCCATGCCCTCCTGCACGATGGCCTCGGTGCGGGTGTCGATGCTCGACGTGGCCTCGTCCAGAATCATTGCCGGCGGATCGGCGACGGCAGCGCGGGCGATTGAGATCAGCTGGCGCTGGCCCTGCGACAGCTGGGCGCCGTTGCCGGTGAGCATGGTGTCATAGCCGTCAGGCAGGCGGGTGATAAAGTCGTCCGCGCCGGCGAGCTTGGCCGCCGCGATGCACTCCTCGTCGGTGGCATCCAGGTTGCCGTAGCGGATGTTATCCATCACGGTGCCGGTGAACAGGTTCACGTCCTGCAGCACGATGCCCAGCGAGCGGCGCAGATCGGCCTTGCGGATTTTGTTGACGTTGATGCCGTCGTAGCGAATCTTGCCGTCGGCGATGTCATAGAAACGGTTGATGAGGTTGGTGATGGTCGTCTTGCCGGCACCGGTGGCGCCGACAAACGCGACCTTCTGGCCCGGCTTGGCGTATACGGACACGCCGTGCAGCACCTCGTGGTTGGGCGTGTAGCCAAAGTCGACGTTGTCCATGACCAGGTCGCCGCGCAGCGGCACGTACTCGATCTCGCCGGTTGCGCGGTGCGGATGTTTCCACGCCCACATGCCGGTGTGGTGGTCAGCCTCCTCGAGCTGCCAGGTGTCGGGGTTGACCTGCGCGTTGACGAGTGTCACGTAGCCTTCGTCGGCCTCGGGCTCCTCATCGATGAGCTCAAAGATGCGGTCGGCGCCGGCGAGGCCCATGACCACGGCGTTGATCTGTTGCGAGATCTGGCCGATCTGTCCGCAGAACTGCTTGGTCATGTTGAGGAACGGCACCACGACGGCGATGGACAGCGCCATGCCCGAGATACTCAGGTTGGGAACGCCCAACGCCAGGAAAATGCCGCCGGCAAGGGCCACCAGCACGTAGAGCAGGTTGCCCAGGTTCATAAGGATGGGCATGAGGATGTTGGCGTACATGTTGGCCTTCTGGGAGACCTCGAAGAGCTTTTCGTTGCGCTCGTCAAAATCGGCCTCGGCGGCAGACTCGTGGCAGAACGCCTTGACGACCTTCTGACCGTTCATGACTTCCTCGATATGGCCCTCGACCACGCCGAGCTCGGTCTGCTGCGCAATGAAGAAGCGCGCGGAGTTGGAGCCGAGCAGCTTGGTCATAAAGGTCATAAAGGCGACGCCGGCGATGATGACCAGGCACATCCACACGCTGTAGTACAGCATGATAAAGAACACCGTGACGATGATGATGATCGTCATGAGCAGGTTGGGCAGCGACTGGCTGATCATCTGGCGCAGCGTGTCGATGTCGTTGGTGTAGTGGCTCATGATGTCGCCGCGCTGGTGCGTGTCGAAGTAGCGAATCGGCAGGTCCTGCATGCGGTTGAACATCATCTCGCGCAGCTTCTCGAGCGAGCCCTGCGTGACAATAGCCATGGCGCGGTTCCAGAAGAGCGAGGACAGGACGCCGACGCCGTAGATGCAGGCGAGGGTGGTCACGAGCTGTGCGATCTTGGGCTGTGCGGCTTCCCAATCGCCCGACTGCCACGATTCGCTAATAATCTGCAGGGCGCTCTGCAGGAAGGTCGCGCCGATGGAGTTGATGATGGCGCAGAGCACCACGCCGGCGACGACAAGGGGCAAAAGCACGGGATAGAAGCCAAAGAGCGTTTTGATGAGGCGCGACATGGTGCCGCCCTTACGGTTGAGCGCGCGCTCGGCGGCCGTTGCCTTACTCATGTGCCTCGCCTCCTCCCTGGGTCTGAGCTTGCGTTGCGGATGCCTCGGTGTCGGCCTCGACGGCCCCTTCGCCCTCGGCAGACATCTTGTTTTGCGAGGTAAAGGTCTCTCGGTAGATCTCACTCGTCTTGAGCAGCTCTTCGTGGTTGCCGATCTGTGCGATGCGGCCGCCCTCCATGACAATGATGCGGTCTGCGTCCTGCACGGAGCTGATGCGCTGGGCGATGATGATCTTGGTCGTGTTGGGCAGATAGCTTGCCAGCCCTGCGCGGATCTTAGCGTCGGTCTTGGTGTCGACGGCGCTGGTGGAGTCGTCCAGGATCAAGATCTTGGGGCGACGCAGCAGGGCGCGTGCAATGCACAGGCGCTGCTTCTGACCGCCCGAAACATTAGAGCCGCCCTGTTCGATCCAGGTGTCGTAGCCCTTGGGGAAGCCGTCGACAAACTCATCGGCGCAGGCCAGATGTGCCGCCTCGCGGACTTCCTCGTCGGTGGCGTTCGGGTCGCCCCAGCGCAGATTCTCGGCGATGGTGCCGCTAAACAGCACGTTTTTCTGCAGCACCATGGCGACCTGGTGGCGCAGTGCGTCCAGGTCGTAGTCGCGCACGTCCACGCCGCCCACGCGCACAGCGCCTTCGGTGGTGTCGTACAGGCGGGCGATGAGGTTAACGAGCGTGGACTTGGCCGAGCCGGTGCCGCCGATGATGCCGATGGTCTCGCCGCTCGTAATGTGCAGGTCGATATCGTCGAGCGCCTGGCGCTTCGCATGCTTGGAATACTTAAAGCTCACGTGGTCAAAGTCGATGGAACCGTCGGCAACCTCGAGCACGGGCTCGGCGGGATCGGCGATCGTGGGCTCGGCGGCCAGCACCTCGGCAATGCGGTGTGCCGATTCGTCGGCCATGGTCACCATGACAAAGATCATCGACAGCTGCATCAGGCTCATGAGAATCTGGAAACCATAGGTAAAGGTCGAGGAGAGCTGGCCCACGTCGAACAGCGTGCCCTGGCTCGTGATGATGAGCTTGGAGCCCAGGTAGATGATGACGACAAACGCGCCGTTGACGCAGATGTTCATCATGGGGTTGTTAAAGGCGAGCAGCTTCTCGGCGCGGGTGAAGTCCATCTGGACGTCGCGCGCGGCGGTCGCGAACTTCTCCTTCTCAAAGTCTTCGCGCACATAGCTCTTGACCACGCGCATGCCGGTGACGTTTTCCTCGACGGACTCGTTAAGGGCATCGTACTTGTGGAACACGCGCGAGAAGATGGGGCGCACCTTAAAGATGATAAAGAACAGTCCAAAGCCCAGCAGCGGAATGATGACCAGGTAGACCATGGCGACGCTGCCGCCCATGATAAACGCCATGGTAAAGGCGAAGATCAATACCAGCGGCGCGCGCACGGCGATACGGATGATCATCATAAAGGCCTGCTGCACGTTGTTGATATCGGTGGTCAGGCGCGTGACGAGCGAGGAGCTCGAGAACTCATCGATGTTGGCAAAGCTGAACGTCTGGATCTTGTAGAACAGGTCGTGACGCAGGTTCTTGGCGAACCCGCAGCTCGCATGGCTGCAGGTGACGCCGGCAGCGGCACCAAAAGCAAGCGACGTCAGCGCGATGAGCACCAAAAAGCCTGCGGTGGGAAGCATCTCGGCTACGGTGGCGCCGTCTTTGATGGCGTCGATCAGGTTGGCAGTGATAAATGGAATCAGCATCTCGCAGAGCACCTCGCCAAGCACAAGCAACGGCGTAGCAACGGTGACTTTCATATAGTCGCGGATGCTGCCCATGAGGGTTTTAATCATCCAGTTCCTCCCAGGTTACGCGGATTTTATCGAGCATTTCGGCGAGGTCCTCGCGCTCGTCGTGGGTGAGCGCGCTAAAGGCCCGTTCTCTAAAGCGGATGCGGGCTGCCTGGTCGATGCGGGCGTTTTCCCGGCCGGTTTCGGTCAGGCGAATGGTGAGTTGCCGTCGATCCTTGGGGTTACGGCTGCGCTCGATGAGGCCGTTGAGCTCGAGCTTGGACAGGATCTCGGAAAGCGATCCCGGCTTGAGGTCAAAGTGCATGCCGAGCTCCTGCTGCGACATCTCGCCGCCGGGCTGCTTGGCCAGCAGGCAGATGATGGGCGCCTTGCCGGACACGCCTCCGCCATGAAAATGCATGTAATGGCCGCAAAAGCCCAGGCCATTGAGGATGCGCTTGGCAAGCTTGTCTTCTGAGCTAACCGCTTCGGGTACATCCGCCGGCTGCGACGGGCCGCCGCCGGGCTCGTGCGAACAAAGGTTAAGAGGTTCATCGCACATGAATTAGTGTTGCTCCTTTCTTTAGTTAGGTAGTGGAATTGTTTTGTGCCTAACCAATCTAGGAGCATGAGAAATGAATGTCAAGGTACCAAACTTATTAAGTTACGGTCTTTTGCCAAACGCCGTAACCGCTCGACGCTGCAAACGCTCCTAAACGGCAATCTGATCCCTGGGGGGACGGAGGAAAAGGTATCGTTTTGGGCTGCGATGATGCCTTTCGAAGCGGCCTTGCCAAAAACTATGCCTAATTACTACGATGAATCCAGCATCGCTGACCACAACAGCTGTTTCTGAAAAAACGCAAGCTATCTACCTGCGGTTTTGTTGGAGAGAAATTCGTTGTGGTTAGAGGCGGGCGGTTAAACGTAGTAAATAGGCATAGTTTTGAAATGGCGCTATATGAGTAGCATCAACTAGGCCGCCATGGAGCAAACAGCCCCCATTTCCGAAACCTTTCCGCAACAATTTGCACTTCGCACCGCTCGCCTCCGCTCACAACGTCCCCTGCGCTACACTTGGTTGCACTGTTGTGCCGTCGCGCCATGCCCGAAACAAGGGAGACCCTCATGAAGAATACTCAGCTGCTGCTGATTAACGATATGTGCGGCTACGGCAAGGTCGCGCTTTCCGCCATGCTGCCGGTGCTGTCGCACATGGGCTACCGTATCCATAACCTGCCGACGGCACTTGTGTCCGATACGCTCAACTATCCCAAGTTCTACATCCACGACACCACCGAGTACGTGCGCCAGAGCCTCGCCATCTGGGAGGAGCTCGGCTTTGAGTTCGACGCCATCTCGACCGGCTTTATCGTGACCGAGGAAGAGACGCGTATCATCTCGGACTTTTGCCACCGCCGCGCGCAAAAGGGCACCAAGGTGTTCGTCGATCCCATCATGGGCGACAACGGCAAGCTCTATGCCGGTGTGCCCGAGTCCACGATTGGTCTTATGCGGCACCTGTTGGAGTGCGCAGACTACGCGGTGCCCAACTACACCGAGGCCTGTCTGCTCGCCGATACGCCTATTGCAGAGCAGATCACGCCCGATGAGGCCCGCGCCCTTGTGGACGCCGTGCGCGAGCTGGGTGCCAAGTCGGTGGTCATTACGAGCGCCGTGGTAAATGGCACGAACGCGGTTATCGGTTACGACCATGTGGCGGGGGAGTACTTCACGATTCCCTTTGAGCTCATTCCGGTCTATTTCCCGGGTACGGGCGATACGTTCTCGGCGGTGCTCATGGGCCGCGTTATGGCAGGTTGGAGTCTGCAGCGCGCGACGTCCGATGCCATGCGTGTGGTGGCTGAGCTTATCGAGCGCAATGCCGACCAAGAGGACAAGTCGGCCGGCCTTCCCATCGAGGCCTGCCTGGATGTGATTGACCATGAGTAACGCTGGCGAGGGCGGCGTCAAGCCTGCGGGCGAGAACAGGCCACTCGGCGCGCCGCGTGGCAAGCGGCCGCGTATCCGCGTGAGCTGCGTGGACCAGCTGGGGACGTGCCGCTGCCACCATGGTCACAAGCCGGGCGACGTCTTTGACTTTGACCGAGACCGCGGCAAGATGTGCGCCATGGCCTGTCACGTGGGCTTTCCCTATATCGATATCCTGCGCTATGGCGGAACCGTGCCTGGCAACGAGCCTGGCACGGCAAAGTTCTGCTGCCCCGAGATTGATACGCTGAACGTCTGGCTTGCCGAGATCGTCGACGAGTAACCGAGCGAGGTTTTTCTCCCGTCGAAATATCGAGCGTGGATTATCTCCCGTTTTGGGCGCAATTTCGCACTCAAAGTGGGAGATAGTCCTCGCTCGATTTGTATGCGAGAATCCCGACCTCACTTATGCCCATGCTTAGGCGCACGCGTCGTTGTTCTGTGCGCGAGTAAGCTCAAATTTCTGCATTTCATCCAATTTCGGTACTAAAAATCTCTGCATTTCATCGATAATAGTCGATATAAATATCTGCATTTCATTTATCGAGGCGATGGGAGAGCTTATGTTGCGCAGGAAAATCGCTGATGAGCTTGATTGTTGGCAGAGATCCATTGAACGAAAGGCGTTGTTCGTCACGGGTTCTCGCCAAATCGGTAAGAGCTACTCGATTCGCGAGTTCGGTAAGTCAAACTACGCAACCTATATCGAGCTCAATCTCGCGGAAAATCGCCAGGCAAAAGATGCTCTTCTCGAGGCACGGGATGCCGATGATTTCATCAGCAGGGTGACGCTTCTTTCGGGAAAGCCGATAGCGCCAGGCAAAACGCTCGTGTTTATCGATGAGGTCCAAGAGGCCCCCGACATCACGACGATGGCAAAGTTCCTTGTTGAGGACGGGAGGTGCCACTGGGCGTTTTCGGGGTCAATGCTCGGGACCCAGTTCAAGGGCGTTAGGTCCTATCCTGTGGGATATGTTCACGAGCTTAGGATGTTCCCGCTCGATTTTGAGGAGTTTTGCTGGGCGATCGGGGTGAGCGAGGGAGCTCGCCAAACGATACGCGATGCGTGTATCAGCGAGAAGCCCATTCCTGATTACATTCATGACGCGATGATGGCAAACTTCAGGACCTATACCGTTGTCGGCGGAATGCCGGAGGTCGTGCAGCGTTTCCTTGACACGCAGGGCGACCTTGCCTCTGTTCGTCAGCTACAGTCAGAGCTCAACGAACAGTACCGGCGGGATATCTCCAAGTATGCAAGCGGGCGAGCCCTTCAGGTGCAGAGCATTTACGATCAGCTCCCTATTATGCTCGAGGGCGAAAACAAACGCTTCGTGCTCAATTCCATTGACCCCAAGGCGCATTACGACAAGTACCAGCGAGATTTTGTCTGGCTTGTCGATGCCGGCGTTGCTCTCAAGGCCGATATCGTAACCGAGCCAAAATCGCCCCTGCTCAAGACGGCGCGGCCATCGCAGTTCAAGCTATATCAATCGGATACGGGCATGTTGATGGCGCGCTACCCCGTTGGAGTCGCCCAGGCGGCGTATCTTGATAGCAAGGAGCCCAATCTGGGCGGCATTTACGAAAACGTGGTGGCCCAGCAGCTGGCTGCCCAGAATCGCCAGCTTTACTACTATCAGACGAAAAAGCGCGGCGAAGTGGACTTTGTGGTCGACGGACCGGATGGGACGGCTGTCCCGATCGAGGTTAAATCGGGCTCCTATTACCACGCGCACGCTGCGCTCGGTCATGTGCTTGATACGGCCGAATATGGCGTAAGGCTCGGGATTGTTTTCTCGAGAGGCAACGTTGAGCGCAACGGAGCTGTTCTTTATTTGCCGCTATATGCGACCTGGGTCCTTTCGGATGTTTTGGGCGACTCCCGTGCCGAGGGGATAAAGCTGGAGGTCAAGCCGGTCTAGGGCCAGTCCCGAATGTGACAAAGGGGCAGTCCCTTGGTCGTATCGAGTTCCACTGCCCGAGAAAATGAGCGTGGATTTTCTCCCGTTTAGAGCGCACTTGAACGCTCAAAGTGGGAGATTTTCCACGCTCGATCTGTATACGAGAGAAAATCCACGCTCGATGTATACCGATGACGCGGTTCGCGCGGTTTGTGCGCCCGCAAACCTACATCTGCTCGAGCATGGCAGTGCAACCGTCGAGCACGTCGCGGTAGGTGGCATCGAAGTTGCCGGTGTACCAGGGATCGGCCACGTCGCCGGGGCGCTCGGTCCAATCGAGCAAGCGCGTAATCTTGCCGTCGGGGTCGTCGCCAAAGATGCGGTGCAGGCCGCGGGCGTTCTCATCGTCCATATAGACAATGTGATCCCAGTCGCCATACTCCGCGCGACGCACCTGGCGCGCGCGATGTGCGACGACGGGAATCCCGACCTCGCGCAGCTTGGCAACAGTGCCACGATGCGGTGGGTTGCCAATCTCCTCAGTCGAGGTCGCGGCGGAATCGATGACAAACTCGTCCGCGCGTCCGGCGCGGTGCACCAGCTCGGTAAACACCGACTCAGCCATCGTCGAGCGGCAGATATTTCCATGACAGATAAACAGTACACGTTGCATGTGCGGTTTCCTTTCGATCGCCATCATCGAGCTCGAGTATCGCATCTACGCCTATGCCCTCGCCCGCCTGCGCTCCCAGCGAGCCAACTTGATCGTCACCAGCGTGAGCATCCAGGCCACAAGCGAGAACGCGGCGCCCACTGCGCCCACGTACGCAATGCCAATGCTGCTTACCACGGCGCCGCCCACTGCGGTGCCAAACGAGATACCGACGTTAAACGCCATGGGCTCAACCGAACTTGCGAGTACCATCGATTTGGGATGGCGGCTGCGTGCCACGTCCATAAAGTGTGTGATGCACGAGACTGAGAACAGGTACATGAGCAGCGCCAAGCTAAAGACAAAGACCAGCGCGAGCGGCATGGTGCCGCCCACGGCAAACAGCCCGAGCAACGCCGCAGCCTGCAGCACAAACGTCACAAGCAGTGCCTTCATGCCAAAACGTGCGTCGATCCATCCGCCCAGGATGTTCGAGATCAGGCAGAACACGCCGTAGGCCATAAGCGTGGTGCTCGCCTGAACAGTGCCCATGCCCAGCACCTGCTCAAGATAAGGCGTCACGTAGCCGTAGAACACATAGACCGATCCCACGCCAAACAAAAAGATGAGCATGCCGGTGATGATGCTCGGTTCGCGTAGCAGACCCGCCTGCTCGCGGAAGGTAGCGGGTTCGTCGGTCTGTCCGGCGCGCGGCATAAACGCCACGAGCGCTCCGCAGATCAAAGCGGCAAAGGTCAGCGTACCGTACATGGCCACGTGCCAGTCGAGCGTGTCGGCCACAAACTTGCCAATCGAGGTCACAAAGACCATCGCCACGGAAAACGCGCCGTACACGACCGAGATGGCAAGCGAAGTTTGCTGCGGGGACAGCAGCTCGGGGATGTACGTCACGCCCACGGCGAGCAGTGCGCCCGAGACGGATCCCAGGACAATGCGCGAGATAAACAGTACCTGGAAGTTGGGCGCCAACGCCATGACCAGATTGCCGAGCACAAAGATAATGCTGTAGCACACGAGCAGCTGGTAACGACGGAAGCGCCCCGTGCTGAGCGCAAGCACCGGCGTCGCGATGGCGTAGACCAGTGCAAAAACGCTGATGAGCTGGCCCGCAGCGGCAAGCGATATGCCGAGTTCCGTCGCCAAGTCACTTTCGATGCCGATGACCACGAACTCGGAGCAGCCGAGCGAGAATCCCAGCAGCACGAGCAGCGCCAGGCAGAGCCTGGTGCGCGCGGGGGAGAGCGCGGCGGCGGTTGACTTACTTTTAGGCGTGGTTGCGGCGGTCAAGGTTGTCACTCCAATGTCGCATGAATAAGCGGGATTCAATCCCTGCAACTCTAACAGAATGTGTCAGGTGCCTGCCTCCTTTGTCGCAGGCTGCGCTTGCCTGTATAGTCGCAATACAGGCGAAGATGGTCTCAGGTACATTGCGGGCGACAGGAGATCCCATGGGTATGCACACGACAAAGGTTGTAGTGGGCGAGGGCAAGTTTGCGCTCGAGGCCCAGTTGACGGTGACGCCGCGAGGCATGGCGGTGTACGCCTGCTCGCCGGAGTTTGCGCACCTGGGCGCCACGGCGCAGGCCATTCCTCGCCCCGAGCCCGGCCGTACGGCGACGGTGAGCATCCTGGCCGTTCCGTGCCATCGAGACGAGATCCCGGCGCACGATATTGCGGCGGCGCTGGCCACGCGCTTTGGCGTGCCGGTAGTTGCAAGCACGGGTTTTCATGTGGAGAACGCGACCGCGGACGACTTGCGGCGCATGCTCGATACCACCAAGGAACTCATCGCCGCGCTCGAGGAGGCCGCAGCCCGCATTCTGCGCGCCGGCTGGGATAAGGGCGGCGCAGGCGCCGAGGTCGTGGCGGTCGATGTCGCGACCGGCGAGGCGCTTGGCCCCGTCGACCGCATCGAGGCCCATACCGGCGAGGGAATCCTGCATCAGGCATTTCTGACGCTTCTGGTCGAGGGCCAGGGCGAAGACGCGCGCCTGCTGCTCTGTCGTCGCAGTCCGCTCAAACGCCTGTGGGGCGGGGTGCTGGCCGATAGCTGTGCCGGCCATCCGCTCCCCGGGGAAGACGTCGCGGCCGCCACGGCACGTCGCATCAACGAAGAGCTTGGCATCACGCGCGAGCCCGATCAGCTCAAGCACCTCGGACACGTGGTGTACCGCGAGGACCACGGCGACGGCCGCTGCGAGTGCGAATGGTGCGAGGTCTACCTTGCCCATGTTGAGCCGGGCGAGCTGCATATCAACCAAGAGGAGATCTCGGAGGTGCGTCGCGTGGCTCCGTCCGAGCTCAAAGGCTATCTGCAGGGTCACCCCGAGCAGCTGGCCCCCTGGCTTCGCGAGGCCCTCAGCGACCCATCCATCCGTACGGCCCTCGCTATGTAACAAAGGTACAGTCCCTTTGCCATATCCAAACCGTCACAACATTCGATGAAAATCTCGAAAACGAGGAAAAGCGTCGAATG
>UQTN01000060.1 GCA_900543945.1 uncultured Collinsella sp.
GTCCTCGGACTGGCGCATGATCGAGCGCGCATCGTCTACCAGCAGCGCGCCCGCCGGCGTCACTTTGACGCCCGAGTGCGAGCGTTCGAACAGCGTGATGCCGAACTCGGCCTCGAAGCCCGACACCTGCTTGACGAGCGCCGGAGTCGACACGCGCAATTTTGCCGCCGCACGCGAAAAGCTTCCCAGCTCCGCGGCGGCCGATATGGCCTCAAGTCGTCGATCGTACACGTCAATCTCCTGTTTCCAGACGTATGCCCGCGCGCTACCAAAGGGGGTTGTTTTGGCAGGTCACACACTCAATAAGGGCCAGTCATCTTGCAAACTATAAACCATAGGTTTACGCCATTCTAACAAATATGCAATTTACCTGCGCAAATGCAAAGCATACGATAACCAGCGAAAACCACGTGGGTCGATTAATGGGAGCGACCCACCGGGAGGCACAAGAAGGGAAGTTCCTATGAGCAATTGGCTTAAGCTCGAGGGCGATGTCTGCGCCGTGACCGGCGCACTCGGCGGCATGGGCGTCGAGATTTGCCGCGAGTTCGCCCGCAACGGCGCCAACGTCGTCATGCTCGACCTGGACGAGGAGAAGGTCAAGGCCGCTGCCGCCGACCTTGCTGCCGAGTTTGGCATCCACGCCGAGGGTTACAAGATGAACGCCACCGACGAGGCCGAGGTTCAGGCCGCCGTCGACGCCACCATCGCCAACTTCGGCCGCGTCGACGTTCTCGTCAACACCGCCGGCATCCTGCGCTTCGCAGCCATGGAGGACCTGCCGCTCTCCGACTGGAACGAGGTCATCAACGTCAACCTCACCGGCTACTTCATCACCTCGCAGCGCTTTGGTCGCGAGATGATCAAGGCCGGCCAGGGCCGCCTGGTTCACATCTCCACCGTCGCCAGTCACTCCCCCGAAACGTTCTCGGGCGTGTACAGCTCCACCAAGGCGGGCGTCAACATGATGTCCAAGATGCTGGCTGCCGAGTGGGGTCCCTACGGCGTGCGCTCCAACTGCGTCGAGCCCTGCTTTGTCAAGACACCCATGTCGGCAAGCTTTTACGCCGATCCCGAGGTCGAGAAGAGCCGCAGCCGCCTCATCGCCGCGCGTCGCATCGGCGAGGTCAGCGATATCGCCAACGCCGTCATGTTCCTGGCGTCCACGCGCTCAGACTTTACCACCGGCGACGCCATCAAGGTCGACGGCGGCTTCTCCAACATGATGGGCGACCTCACCGCCAAGCCCGGCGGCCGTCGCGCCTATGCCGACAACTATCTTAAGAACAAGGGCGTCGAGCTCTGGTCCGATGAGTCCGGCGTCGCAAAGCCGACTGACCAGTAAACAAGCCCGGTAGAAAGGGACGCGTGGCAAGCACCTAGGCGGCGTTTGCCCCTCCCCTCCCCCGTATCGATTAGAAAGAGTCCAATGGCTTCCACCAACTCCAACAAGGGTCGCGCCGTCGTGCTTTCCGCCGCGTGCGTCACCATGTTCTTCATCAGCTCCATCGCGCTGTATTCCGTTGTGAGCAAGAACCTGCTCGCCGTCTATCCCGAGTGGTCCAGCGCTCTTACCTGGGCCTTCCCGGTCTTTCAGACCATCATGGCCGTGACGGGCATCTTCGCCGGCCGCATCTCCGATAAGATCGGCCCGCGCAACGTCGTGATCGCTGCCGCCGTGTGCTACGGCGTGGGCTGGTTCATGTCCGGCACCGTCACCGAGCCGTGGCAGTTCTACCTGTGGTTCTCGCTCGTCGCCGCCATCGGCAACGGCCTGGGCTACAACCCCGCGCTCACCACCGGCCAAAAGTGGTTCATCGACAAAAAGGGCCTCGCCTCCGGCATCACCCTGGCCGCTTCGACCGCCGGCCCCGCCGTGCTGTCCCCGGTGCTCGCCTCGCTGCTCATCCCGAGCCTTGGCATCTTTGGCGCCCTTAAGGCACTCGGCGTCATCTTCTTTGTGGCGATCGCCGCCTCCGCCCTGTTCCTGAAGGCCCCCGAGGCCGGTTGGCTGCCCGAGGGCTTCGAGGCCCCCAAGGGCGGCGCGCACGCCGGCACCTTCGGCGACCTCACCCCGGGCGAGATGGTCAAAACCCCGCGCTTCTGGGTCCTCATCGCCACCTTCGCCTTCGCCGCCACCGCGGGCACCCTGCTCGTGGGCAAGGTTGCCTCCATCGCCGCTGTCCAGCTCTTCGCCGACCCCACGAGCGCCGCGGCCGTCGCCCTCGGCGGCGTGGTCGTCTCCGTCAACACCTGCGCCAACCTGGTCGGCCGTCTGTCCTTTGGCCAGATCATCGACAAGCTCGGCGCCTACAAGTCGCTGCTCATCAGCCTTGTCGTCACCATCGTCGCGCTCGTCATCATGTCGATGAGCTTTACGCAGAGCATGTTCTTTGTGGCGCTCGCCCTGCTCGGCTTTAGCTTTGGCGCCCTGCTCGTCATCTACCCGCCGCTCACCGGTGGCGCCTTTGGCACCAGCAACATCGGCGTCAACTACGGCATCATGTTTTTGGGCTATGCCGCTTCCACCTGGATCAGCCAGCCCATCACCGCCGTGCTGTATCACGCCGAGGCCGGCAGCGCCGCCTACCAGCAGTCCTTCTACGGCGCCATTGTGATTGCCGCCATCGCCGTCGTGCTCACCGTCTACATGATGGTCTCCGACAGCAAGAAGAAGTCCGCTTAGTTTTGCTTGACGCGGCAAGGGCCGTTCTCTTGCCGCATTCCACCGGTCACCAGTATTAAGGAGTCGAAATGTCTGAGCTCAACCCCGTCCGCATTGCCGTTATCGGCGCCGGTGCCATGGGCCGCAACCACATCCGCTTTGTCACCGAGGAGCCCGAAGCCGAGCTCGTCGCCATCGCCGACGCCTTTGAGGGCGCCCGCGCCACGGCCGAGGCCGCCGGCGTGCCGTTTTACACCGATCCCGCCCAGATGATGGACGAGGTCAAGCCCGAGGCCGTCATCATCGCCACCCCCAACGACCTGCATCTGGGCGTTGCCCGCGAGGCCGTGAAGCGCAACATCGTGCCGCTGGTCGAAAAGCCGATCTCCAATGACCTCGAGGATGCCCAGGCCTTCGCCGCCGAGGCCGAGACCGCCGGCGTGCCCGTGCTCGTGGGCCAGCACCGTCGCCACAACCCCTTCGTCAACAAGGCCAAGGAGATCATCGAGTCCGGCGAGCTGGGCAAGCTCACCGTGTCGAGCTTCCACTACATGATCTATAAGAATGACGAGTACTTCGATGTCGAGTGGCGCCGCAAGAAGGGTGCCGGCCCGATCCTGGTTAACCTGGTTCACGACGTCGACCTGCTCCGCTATCTGCTGGGCGAGCCCGTTGCCGTCCAGGGTATGCAGTCCAGCGCCGCCCGCGGTTTTGAGACTGAGGACTCCGCCGTGGTCAACGTCCGTTTTGCCGATGGCGCGCTCGCAAGCATGACCATCTCCGATGCCACCGCCAGCCCCTGGAACTGGGAGGCCACCGCTCGCGAGGACCCGCAGTACCGTCCCTTCGACGCCGACGCCTACTTTATCGGCGGAACCTTGGGCGCCCTTTCGCTGCCCCGCCTGCACCAGTTCTCCTACGACGGCGCCTCCAACTGGCACAAGCCGCTGCAGATGGAGATTCCGGCCGTGGACCCGGCGCTGCCGCACAAGATGCAGCTCAAGCACTTTGTGAAGGTCGTCCGCCGCGAGGTCGAGCCCGTCGTAACCCCCGCCGACAACGTCAAGACGCTCACGCTTCTCAACGCCATCAAGGAGGCCGCCGAGACCGGCCAGCTCGTCGAGCTGTAGCACCTTAGGACAGGCCGCGGCAGAAACCCCATGCCGGGCCCCTCGGTCCGCCACAAATAAGCCCCTCTTCTTTGCCCCGCGAGCAGCTTCCTGCCCGCGGGGCATTTTGCTACGTTGCCAATGATTTTTCTGGGACGGGGGACTTTTTGCACCTTAGCTTGATTCGTTCGCCACGAAATGTGCCTATCTACTACGTTTAACCAATCACCCTCATCCATACAGAATTTCGCGAAATAAAAACCGCAGGTAAACGGCTTGCGCATTTTCGGAAAACCGGGGGATGGTCGACCCACACGGTTCAAACGTAGTAGATAGGCCGCTTTCGTGGTTCCGCGCCAAAACAGTCTTTTTTGGGCGAAGTGGCAGGTGGTATCCTTGGTAGCTCTGTGCTGCAAACGCACCTTAAACGCAAGGAGTCCCATGGATCTTATCGCCCAGCTCGCCCGCGAGCTCAACCTTAAGGCCGCCAACGTCGAGGCGGCCGTCAAGCTCATCGACGAGGGAAACACCATTCCCTTTATCTCGCGCTACCGCAAGGAAGCCACGGGCGGCATGGACGATGTCGCCCTGCGCGCGCTCGACGAGCGCCTGTCCTACCTGCGTAATCTTGAGCAGCGCAAAGAGGACGTCATTCTGCTCATCGGCGCCCAGGGCAAGCTCACGCCCGAGCTCGAGCAACAGATTCGCGAGGCCACACAGCTCCAGCGTGTCGAGGACCTCTACAAGCCCTACCGCAAAAAGCGCATGACCCGCGCGCAGAAGGCACGCGAGGCCGGCCTGGAGCCGCTCGCCAACATGATCATCATGCAGGCCTCGGCCAAGGGCAGCGCGCTCGACGCCGCCGCGGACTACGTCAACGAGGAGGCCGGCTTCGACACGCCCGAAAAGGCGCTCGCCGGCGCCGCCGACATCGTGGCCGAGACGGTGGCCGAAGATCCCGAGAACGTCGCCGACCTGCGCGCCTTTACGCAAAACACCGCCGACATCGTCGTCGAGGCCACCGACCCCGCCGAGAAGACCCCCTACGAGCCGTACTACAGCTATGATGAGCCGCTGCGCCGTATACCCAACCACCGCGTGCTGGCTATCGACCGCGGTGAGCGCGAGGGCAAGCTCCGCGTGCGCGTGAACGTCGACGGCGCTGCCGCTACGGCACGCCTCGGCAGCCGCTGGCCCCGTCGCCAGGGCGTGTTTGCTCCCGTCTTTGACGCCGCCATCGCCGATGGCTACAAGCGCCTCATGGCCCCCTCGCTGGAGCGCGAGGCCCGCGCCAAACTCACCGTTCGTGCCCAGACCGAGGCCATCAACGTCTTTGCCAAGAATCTCGAGGGCTTGCTCTCGACGCGCCCCGTGCGCGGTGCCCGCGTGCTCGCGCTCGATCCGGGCTACCGCACCGGCTGCAAGGTCGCCGTCATGGACGAGACCGGCAAGCTACTCGACCACGGCGTGGTCTATCCCACCAAGCCGCGCCACGACGTCGCCGGCACCAAGCGCGAGCTCGCCCGCCTCGTCAAGAAGGACAGCGTCAACACCATCGTCATCGGCAACGGCACCGCCAGCCGCGAGACCGAGGAAGTCGTCTCAGAGTTCATTGCCGAGCAGGCGCCTGGGCTGCGATACACCATCGTCAACGAGGCCGGCGCGTCGGTGTACTCCGCCTCCGAGCTCGCGAGCCAGGAGTATCCCGATCTGGATGTCACCGTGCGCGGCGCCATGAGCTTGGGTCGTCGCCTGCAGGACCCGCTGGCAGAGCTCGTCAAGATTCCGCCCCAGTCCATCGGCGTGGGCCAATACCAGCATGACCTTGACCAGGCAGAGCTTTCGCGCACCCTGGGCCACGTGGTGGAGGACGTCGTCAACCGCGTGGGCGTCGATGTAAACACCGCAAGCGCGAGCCTGCTGGGCTACGTGTCGGGCATTACGCCAAGCGTGGCCAAAAACATCGTGGCCTACCGCGAGGAAAACGGCGCCTTTACCGATCGCCGCCAGCTTAAGAAGGTCCCCAAGCTGGGACCCAAGGCGTATCTCAACGCCGCGGGCTTTTTGCGCATCAGCGGCGGCAAGAACCCGCTCGACGCGACAAGCGTCCACCCCGAAAGCTACGAGGTGGCCACGTCCGTCCTGGAACGCGCCGGCGTTGCGGCAAGCGAGCTCAGCCGCGGCGGCGTGCCCGACATCGAGCGCCGTCTGGGCAGCATCTCGGCGCTGGCAAGCAACCTAGACTGCGGCACCCTCACGCTCATCGACATTGTCAACGAGCTCAAGAAGCCCGGCCGCGACCCGCGCGACGACGCGCCCGAGGTAGTCTTTAGCCGCTCGGCGCTTTCGATCGACGACCTGGAGCCCGGCATGGAACTCAAGGGCACGGTGCGCAACGTCGTCGACTTTGGCGCCTTCGTCGACGTGGGCGTGCACCAGGACGGCCTCGTGCACATCTCCAAGCTGGCCAACCGCTTCGTCAAGCACCCCAGCGACGTGGTGCGCGTCGGTGACACGGTCAAGGTGTGGGTTGAAAAGGTCGATCGCGACCGCAAGAAGATCTCCCTCACCATGGTGCGGGGCAAATAAGCCGCTGCAGGCGCTCGGCGGGCCCCATTCCGCCGAGCGCCTCTCCTTCTAAAACGATTTGGCGATATCCCGAAGTGCGAGACGCCGTTTCCGCTAATCATCACCTGCAATTTTTGAGATATTCGGCCTCGCTGGGCCGCGATAACACTTCTTCAAAGTGCAAGCTCAACAAATAGGCATCAGATATTCCACAAACGTCCCATATCTGCACCCGCAGAGGTGCGGTACGGGACGTTTTTCAGCCATATTGGCAATCTTGACGGCACTCTGAGGCCGAATATCTCGATTTCTGTTGGTGGGACACTTATGGGCACGAGCCGCAAAGACCTCGTTTGCCCGGTAGAGCTGTTCAACCACGTCAAGCATGAGATCTTGCATGCGCGGAACAAAGGGATAATCGAAGGGTCTTGGGCGACTTGCGCGTCGCCCCGAACACATAGCCGGCAGGGTCCTTTGCCTTGGCGATGACTGCCAACTCGGGGCCGGATCGTTTTCGATACTTGATAGATATGGATTAGAAGATCATTAGATTACAGGTTGATCCATAATGCGGAACCGCGTTGTCCACGCGATGCCGTCGGAGCCCACGCCGCCGTCCGAGGTGACGCCGGCCGCGTAACACGAATCGTCATCCGGCGAACGAAGCCGCCAGTGGCACGCGGCGTTGCCATCCGAGCCCAGCCCCATTACTGCCCGAGACAGTTGGCGGGGTAGCACTGTCGACCCCCATCGGAATAAAGGTAGCGATTCAGCTCAGGACCTACCGACGGGTTCGTGTCGGCAGCCCCGGCCTTTCCTTTGCCTAGCGCGACCCTCGCGAAGCGCGTGAGCGATAGGGAAAGGAAAGGCCGGGGCGAACAACCCGCGGCGCTGCCAGTGTTCGCGTTACGGCAGGATATGGAAGCCCAAAGCGGCGATATCCTTGGCAAAGCCGCGCACGGTATCGAGCGAAACCTCATACGGGTCGCGACCGATGTTCTTGCGCTTGGCCAGGATGCTGTTGGGCACCGTGATGATCTGACAGCCGCAGGCCTGCGCCTGGTAAATGTTGATAAGCTCGCGCGTGGACGCCCACAGGACCTCGCAGTTGGGCTTGGCGGCGGCCTTCTTGACCGACTCCGTCATAAACGGAATGGGATCGACACCCGTGTCGGCGATACGGCCGGCAAAGAGCGAGATGATGGACGGCGTCTCGGCGTCGACAGCGTCGACCATCTCGTCGACCTGCGCAGGCGTAAAGATGGTGGTGACGTTGACCTTAATGCCGTCGGCGGAAAGCTTGCGCACCAACTCGGCCGTGGACTCGCCCTTGGTAGTCACGCACGGAATCTTGACGTAGACGTTCTCGGCCCAGGTAGCGATCTCGCGGGCCTCGACCTCCATGGTCTCGACGTCGTCGGCAAAGACCTCAAACGAGACGGACACATCGGTGATGTGGGCCAGGACCTCCTTGGCAAACGCGCGGTAATCCGTCACGCCGCCCTTCTTCATAAGGGACGGGTTGGTCGTGAAACCCTGAACGTTGCCGTTCTCGTACATGTCGAGCATGCCCTCGAGGTTTGCACCGTCAGCGAACACCTTGATTGCCATCTGCCTGATTCCTTTCGTTAGCATACGGCCGATAAACTGCTAAACACTTTACCTACGTTTATCAAGGCGTGAGCTGCGGGTTTTCATCTTCTCGGCGAACGGTTTTGCAGTTTTACCATTTTTATATCGACACCCCAGCGGCAAAACGTTTTTGCTGATCATCGCGGTTGATTCCGTTCGCGGCGCAGAGACAGCGCTTCACCGGTGCGTTTTCACAACCAGTCCAAAACAAAAAGCGGTGACGCCTCATTTGAAACGTCACCGCTTCCGTGTAGGAGCCGGTTATCGGAGCTCCGCCCGATTAGGGCTTAACGTGTGCCTGGATTACTCTTCCTCAACGTGATTGATCACAGCACCCTTGGTGTGGATGAAGTTGGGGACGAAGGCAACGACCAGAAGGACAGCGAGAATCGCGTAGACACCGGTGGTACCGAAGGCCTCGGCAGCGCGGCCGAGCGTAATACCAATGACGGAGAAGTCGAAATCGCCGAACGTAGTGTTCTTGAAGCCAAAGACGTCAAGAACGGGCAGGAGCAGAGCCGGGGCAAAGGTGATGAGCAGGCCGTTGACGAAAGCACCAAGAGCTGCGCCCTTGCGACCGCCGGTAGCATTGCCGTAGATGCCTGCGGTAGCACCGCAGAAGAAGTGGGGAACCATGCCCGGGATGATGAAGATGCCCAGGGTAGCGCCCACGATGAACATACCGACCACGCCACCGATGAAGGAGGCAACAAAGCCGAGGATGACGGCGGTGGGAGCATAGGGGAAGAAGACGGCGCAGTCGACGGCGGGGATGGCGCCGGGGATCAGCTTGTTGGAGATGCCCTGGAAAGCCGGGACCAGGTCGGCAAGGATCATACGAACGCCGTTGTAGACGATAGTGACACCGACGGCGAAGGACAGGGCACAGGTCAGGGCATAGACGATTACATTGTCGCCGCCAGCGATCTTGGTAACGACCGCAGGATCTGCGATGTAAGCGGCGAAAGCGGTAACCAGGTAGAAGAAGGCCATGGTAAGAGCCGTGGAGATGGTGGTGTCGCGCAGGAAGGAGAACTTCTCGGGAACCTCGATCTTCTCGGTGCTGTTCTCCTCGGCGTCCTTAGCAAAAAGCGTACCGACTGCAGCGGAGATGTAATACGCGAGTGAACCGAAGTGGCCCATGGCGATTTCATCGCCATCGGTAACCTTCTCGGTGAAACGCTGACCAACGGCGGGAAGCATAGCGCTCACGAGGCCCAGGAACATGCCGCCCACGATGACAAGCTGAACATCCTGGAAGCCAGATGCCTGCAGAACGGCAGACAGCAGGCAAGCCATAAACATGCTGTGATGGCCCGTCAGGAAGATGTACTTAAACTTGGTAAAGCGGGCAATGATAATGTTCACGACGTAGCCGAGAATCAGGATCATCATGGTCTGAACGCCGAGGACGCTCTGAGCCATCGAAACGACGACCTCGTTGTTGGGCACGACGCCGGTGATGTGGAAACCGGTCTCGATGAAGGTACCCAGCGGAGCAAGGTTCTCCTGAACAACAGCGGCGCCGGCAGACAGCATGATGTAACCAAGAATGGGCTTCAGGGTGCCCGTCATCACCTTGTGGGCAGGACGCTTAAGCGCGACAAGGCCCACAAAGGCAAATAGACCCATAATCCACGCTGGCTTGGTCAGAATCGATTGGATAAACTCAAGTATGGGAAGGATGGCTTGCATCTGCGCTTCCTTTCTCTCTAACGTGGGCGCGTTTCCCTCTTCCACAGGGAACCGCCCTTTTTTGTGCCGCTTTAGGCGTTAGCGGCGGCCGCCTTGATTGCCTCGAGGGCGTCTTCGCGGATCTTCTTCTTGTTCACATAGCTGCGAACGATCACAACGTTGCCGTGGAGCTCGGGGGCGAGTTCCTTAACGGTGATGAACAGATCCGGATTTGCGGAAGAAGCACCGTTCAGGTCCATAGACTCAACGTCGGCCTTGATGCCCTCCTCCTCGCAAAGCTCCTCGACTTTGCCAGCGAGCATCAGGCTGGACCCGATGCCGTTTCCGCATACGGTGATGATATGCATGGCAACCTTCCTCTCCTACACGTGACGGTTTTCCGTCTATCCAAAAGCGGCGACGCATCGCCGTGCCATTAAGGCCTAAAAGAATGAACGCATGGTCTCCAAAACCTGCTCGGGCGTATCGCATGCGCTGAGCTTGGCAACGCAGTCCTCGTCCTCGAACATCTGCGAAAGCTCCGCCAAGCAGCCAAGATGAGCCTTGGGGTCGGGTGCGCAAATACCCACGAGCACGTGAACCGGATCGAAATCCTCGTGTCCAAACGCGATGGCAGGGTCAAGCGTGACGATACAGATCCCCGCTTCACTCACATTGCCATCTGCCTGAGCGTGGGGCATGGCGATGCCCTCTTCCAAGACCATATAGGGGCCGAATTTGTGAACCGATGAAATCATGGCGTCGACATAGCTCTGGTCGCATTTGCCAGCGTCTACGAGCAACTTACCGCATGCCCTGATCGCTTCCTCCCAATCGGAGGCCTCGACGTGGCAGGCAACAAGCTCGGGCTTAAGAAGATCGGTCAGCATGCTCGTCCCCTACTCCTCGGGCAAGATATGAAAACCAAGCGCCTGAACGTCGCGGGCAAAGCCCTTGACCGTATCAAGCGAGTACTCAAGCAAATCTTTCCCGAAATTCTTGCGCTTGGCAAGAATGGCATTGGGGACCGTAATGATCTGGCATCCAACGGACTCCGCCTGGAAGATATTGAGGACCTCGCGCGTAGACGCCCAGAGAACCTCGGCAGCAGGCTTAACGGCAGCCTTCTTTACGGACTCCGCCATGAGGGGCAGCGGATCGACGCCGGTATCGGCAATGCGACCGGCGAAGATGGACAGAATAGAGGGGGTCTCGGCAGAGACGGCATCGACAAACTCGTCGACCTGCTCGGGCGTGAAGATCGTGGTGACATTCACCTTGATGCCGTCGGCAGAAAGGCGCTCGACCAGCGCGGCAGTGGACTCGCCCTTGGTGTTGAGCGCCGGGATCTTAACGTAGACGTTGTCTGCCCAGGTTGCAATCTCGCGAGCCTCGGCTTCCATACCAGCCTCGTCGTCGGCGAACACCTCAAAAGAAACCGACACATCGGTAATGTGCTCAAGAACCGTCTTGGCAAAAGCGCGATAGTCAGTCACGCCACCGGCCTTCATAAGGGAAGGATTGGTCGTGAAGCCCTGAACGTTGCCATTGTCATGCATGTCAAGCATGCCTTCGAGGTTAGCGCCGTCGGCAAACACCTTAATCGCCATGTTCGGTCCTTTCTCATCTAGCACTATTGCTATCGAAAGCCTTCTTCTTTGTTTCAAAAGCTTTTCGGCTTTCTTTTATAAACTATTTCAAAAGCCATCGAAAGCTCAATTGTCAACTTTCCGTGAACGGTCGAATATCGGGTGTGAACGTACTTCTTTTGGGCGGCACCTTCAGAATGAGACTCTTTATAGCCCGTCTACGTGCGAACTATCTGCTACGCATGCATTTGTGACATGCCATTCCGTTCTTTTGATTCATTCGAATTTGCCTTGTTCTTTTCATATCGATACGTTATATTTCGATTACGAAAGGCGCATCTTTTACCTTTTGTTCAAAAGGAGCGGCATATGGCATCTACTTCAGACCTTTCGCCGGCTGAGCGCCAGCGATTTATCATGAATTGGCTGGCCGAAAAGCCAAATATCTCGGTATCCGACATCGTTCGCCGTTTTTCGGTTTCGGAAGTCACCGCACGACACGACCTCATCTCGCTGGAATCCGAAGGCAAGCTGCGTCGCGTACGCGGTGGAGCGGTATCGCTTTCTCGCTCCAACGCAATCTCGTATCCCGAGGAGCGCATCAATGTCCAAGTCGAGGCCAAGGAGGCCATCGCCGCAACCGCAGCAACTCTTGTTGATGATGGCGATGTTCTGGTAATTGATATCGGCACCACAGGCTTTTACTTCGCTAAGGCCCTCATGGACAAGCGTGAGATCACCATTATCACCGGCGATCTTGCAATCGCAAACTACGCCAGCTTCAATCTCCCCAATGCTTCGGTAGTGCTGCTGGGCGGCTCCGTGCGCAAGGGCCACCTCTATCTCGCGGGCGCACTGACGCTCGACTGCATGAGCAAACTACATGCCGACAAGGCGTTTGTCAGTGCTGACGGATTCCACCCCGACCACGGTTTTACCGTCGAGCACGACTTCTCGGCCATGATCAAGCATATGTACCTTACCAACTCAAACCAGGGCTACATGATGGTTGACCAGGGAAAGTTCAACAAGACCAGTTTTTATCAGTCCGCGCAGATCGATGACCTCGACGGCATCATCGTTGATGGAGACGACGAGGGCATCATGACGGCGGCGATCGAGAGCAGTCGCAGTCATCCCAAGCTCTATATTGCAAAATAGCTCAAATGGCCGGGTCGCCCCCACTGCGGGCGACCCGG
>UQTN01000061.1 GCA_900543945.1 uncultured Collinsella sp.
GAGGTACGCGCCTGCGACGACAAGCGCGTTATCGACCCGGCCCTTAAGGAGAGCGCGCTGCTGACCGGCGTGTTCAACCGTCTGGCCCGCAGCTGCTTCTACGGCGTCGCCGTCAAGGAAGGCGACGAGAGCCCCTACCGCAACGGCTGCATCCCCGCCGGTGCCGCTTCTGACACCGTGGTCGAAGCCGCCCAGCAGGCAGCCCTCGCCTTTGAGCAGGCCATGTACAAGTTCGAGACGCACCGCGCGCTTGCCGTGTGCGACGACTACCTGCGCGCCGCCAACAAGCGCTGGAGCGACGCTTCCAAGGCCGCCAACAAGCTCGAGGGTAACGAGGCAAACGCCGCGATGACGCAGGCCCTTGTCGACGCCTTTACCGAGCTGCGCGTGGCGACCGTCCTGATGCACGGTATTGTGCCGGCCGGCTGCGAGCTCATCTGCGAGTACTTCGACGTCGACCCGGTCGCTTTCTTTAGCTGGGATAACATCTTTGCCTCCACGGACGAGTTCGTGGAGATCCTGGGCGAGAAGCCCGGCGAGCACCGCGTGAAGCCGCTGCCCCCGCGCTTCGACTTCTTTAGCAAGCACGAGAGCCAGTACTAAACACTCGACATGTAATGGAATGGGAAGGAAAGACGGATGTCCAAGCCGCGTCGTCGTAAGCAGAAAAAGCAGGTCAAGGCCGAGCTCAAGCTCAGGCAGTTTGCCGCCACCGAGCTTTCCGACCAGCTTGCCGCCCTTCCCTGCGCCGCCGACCTGCCGCGCTTTATGGTCGACACGGTCGCCGGCGCCTATGCGCCCGCCGATGCCGAGCTTATGATCGAGGGCTTCGGCGCCGCGGCCACACGCCCGGTCACGCTGCGCGCCAACACGCTCAAGGCAACCGCCGAGGACATCGCCGCGGCGCTCGATGCCGCCGGCATCGCCCACCGCCCCGTCGCATGGTACCCGGACGCTTCCATCCTGCCCGAGGCCCAGGTTTCCGACCTGTGGGACCTCGACATCTACCGCGACGGCAAGATCTACTTGCAAAGTCTGTCGTCCATGATGCCGCCGTTGGTCTTGGGCGCCCAGGCCGGCGAGGACATCCTGGACATGTGCGCGGCCCCCGGCGGCAAGACGACGCAGATCGCCGCCCTCACCCAGGGCCAGGCACACCTCACCGCCTGCGAGATGAGCATTCCCCGCGCCGAGAAGCTCGAAGCCAACCTCCACCGCCAAGGCGCAAAAAACGTGCCCGTCATGCGCATCGACGCACGCGAGCTCGACGAGTTCTTCCGCTTTGACCGTATCCTGCTCGACGCTCCCTGCACCGGCACGGGCACAGTCGTCAGCGGCAACGAGAAGAGCCTGCGCGGCCTCACCGAGCAGTTGCTGAGCAGGTGCGCCCGCTCGCAGCGAGCACTTCTGGACCGCGCCATGGGAGCCCTCAAACCGGGCGGCACGCTCGTCTATTCGACTTGTTCGATCTTGCCGCAGGAAAACGAGGACGCCCTGCAAGAGGCCCTCGACAAGCACATGGACTGCGAGCTTATCCCCCTCGATGGCACGCCGAGCGAAAGTGAGGCACGCCGCGCCCAGGAAGCTGGTGAGGAGCCGCGCATCGAATCCAACGCCCTGACCGAAGCCATTGCCGCGGGTCAGGTATCGGCCATCGCCAACGGCCTGCCCGGCACGCTCACCATTCCGCCCAGCCGCGACTTTGAGGGCTTCTACATTGCCCTGATCCGAAAACGCAGTTAGCGCACGGATCCAAAACTCAGCAAGCTATCTCCGTGCGCGTTTGCCCTGCTGGTCGCGATGCTGTTTAAGCATCGTGCGCTCCTTGCGTTCGGCCCTTTTGCCCTTAATGGCCGTGACCACAAAGTAGATGACCGCGGCGGCAACAATTGCGCCCACACACAGGCCAATCGAGCCAAACATTGCTGTCAATTCCATACCGCGTCACCTCTCTTTTAAACGGGACTTTCAAGATAGCACCTCGATCCCCGCCACCACAGCTCCTTCACGTTCGCCGGCCCTTCGGTCTAACGAATTGCGTGGCGGGGAAAAATCAACTCGTCAAACGATTTAGCATTCGCAATTCCGGCTGCATCGCGCCGGCCGTCATCGCATAGAATCGAGCTTCCATGGATACCCTCAACGATCTAAATGAGCGCGTCGACGCCTTCGTCGGCACCAGCTCCTTCGACACGCCTGCCGCGGCAAACGACCAAGCCTCCATCGATGTGCCCGCCGAGGTTCACGAGGACATCGTCGCCTCGGTCGATTTCTCCGAGGTCGAGCTCGCAGACGAGTTCACCGAGCCCCAGGTAGCCGTGACCCCCAACGGACTGCTCCCCATGGAGCCGCTGCCCATCGACGGGCGTTTGCGCAAGGCGGCCCTTCGCATGCCTGACGAGATTGAGGAGGCCAGCGGCTTCACGCTCTTTGGCCGCCGCATCAAATCGCTCATCTACACCACCGACGTGGCGGTCATCCGCAACTCCAATGCCGATGCCGTCTTTGCCGTTTACCCCTTCACGCCGCAGCCGGCCATTACGCAGGCACTGTTGACCGTCGCCGAGTGCCCGGTCTTTGTAGGCGTGGGCGGCGGAACTACGACCGGTAAGCGCTCCGTGCAGATGGCAGCCGTCTCCGAGATGCAGGGCGCGGCGGGCTGCGTGGTCAACTCCCCCGCTACTGCCGAGATGGTCGAGCACATCACTAACATCGCCGACATCCCCGTCATCGCTACGGTCGTTCGCTGCGACGACGATGCTCACGCCAAAGTGCGCGCCGGCGCCAAGATCCTCAACATCGCCGCCGGCAAGAACACGCCGCAGGTCCTGCGTGAACTGCGCGAGCACTATCCCAACCTGCCGCTCATCGCGCCGGGCGGCAAGACGCCCGAGAGCATCCGTGAAACCATCGCCGCCGGAGCCAACGCCATCATCTGGACGCCGCCTTCGGCACAGCAGCTACAGACCGACATGATGCAGCGTTATCGCAAGATGAAGGAAGACGCCACGCCTGTCATCTCGCACGACGATGTGCCCATTATCGACCAGGTCGCCGCCGCCGAGGTCAGCCAGGTCGAGAACATGAATCCCGACGTGCCGATTCCCGACGAAGTCATCGAGCGCGTCGCTTCGATCCACGAGCGCGTCGAGGAGCGTCGCGCCAACCGCGGGCTCAAGCCCTCACTGCACGGCTTTTTCTTCCGAGGAAAGAAACGCTAGCAAAACATCTTGGCCCGCCCCACAAACGTGAGGCGGGCCGTTTTCGTTTGGGCAATCATGCAGCGATGTGATGGGGCAAATTAATCCACGCGCTTGTCGCCCATAAAGAAGAGCGCCACCGTACCAGGTCCGGTGTGCGAACCGATCAGAGCACCGATATTGTTGATCTCAATCTTGCCTTTGAGCTGCGGAACCTGTTCCTCAATCAGCGCCGCAACTGCCTCGGCATCCTCGCGGCACGCCGAGTGTGACATGATGCACTTACCCGAATAATCCGCACCGTCCTGCACGTGTGCCATCATGGTCTTAGCCATCTCGGAAATCGCGCGCTTCTTAGTGCGAATCTTCTCACGTGGCGACAGCCCACCTTCGCAATCGACCGTCATAAGCGGGCAAATCTTGAGCGCCGTGCCGATAATCGCGCTCGCAGCCGAAATGCGACCGCCGCGCAGGTAGCTCGACAGATCGGTCGAGAAGAACCAGTGGTGCAGGTTGAGCTTGTGCTCCTCGATCCAAGCAGCCGTCTCGTCGAGTGAAGCCCCGCTATCGCGCACATCGGCGGCATATTCCAGCAACAGGCCAAAGCCCGAAGACGCCCCCAGCGAATCGATGACGCGCACCTTGCCGCCCTGGGGATAGCGATCTGCGAGCATCTGCGCCGCAACGCAGGCCGATCCATACGTGCCCGAAATACCCGACGACAACGTCAGGTGCAGCACGTCTTTACCCTCGGCAACAAACGGCTCCCAAAACTCCTCGTACTCGCCCACGCTCACCTGAGACGTCTTGGGCATGGCGCCTGCGGCAATCTGGGCAAAAAACTCGTCCGGCGTAATCGACTGATACAGATCGTCCGTATAGACAACATCGTCGATCTCGTAATGAAAACACACGACAGGGATATTGCGCGATTCAAAGAACTCCCGAGTTCGGTCGGCGGCAGATTCACAGGTCAGGACAAAATCACTCATATGAAGCTCCTTACGTATTGCTATGAAAATTATCGCACAGCAAACTTAAATACGGTACAAATGTCCACTATTTACCAAATAGAGCCAAAAGTAGTGAACATCTTTACCGTTATCATCTCTATCGATCCCGGAGGCATGTGTCTGTAAAAACGACCCTACGTCTCCACCCAACCGCCATATCTACCTCAACTAAATCGATTTACCAAACCGTTCGGCCAACAATTCGACCTCCCACCCCCAATCGAAACAAAAGCGGCGCATACTGATAAACGTTTGACGCTGTTTATCAGTTTTACCAACCCCATCGGAAGGTGTTTCATGGTCGCATTCGATCGCAATCCGCAAGACTTCAAGTATCTGCGTCTGCTGTCGAAACAATTTCCCACCGAGCAATCCGCGTTTACCGAGATCATCAATCTCTCGGCCATTCTCAACCTGCCCAAAGGCACCGAACATTTTATGAGCGACGTGCATGGCGAGTACGAAGCCTTTATGCACATCCTCAACAACTGCTCGGGCGTCGTGCGCGAGCATGTCGACGAAATCTTTGGAGAAACGCTCTCCTTTGACGAGAAGGGCGAGCTGTGCACGCTTATCTACTACCCGCGCGAGAAGATCGAGCTGGTCCGCAGTCAGCGCGAGGACTCGCCCACCTGGTACAAGACGATGCTTGACCAGCTCATCATGGTTGCCCGGTCGCTTTCAAGCCGCTACACGCGCTCCAAGGTGCGTAAGGCCATCCCGCGCGATTACGCCTATATCATCGACGAGTTGTTACACACGCACCCGGACGAGAACAACTATCGCGTGCGCTATCACGAGCGCATCGTGGAGTCCATCCTAGAGACCGCCAGCGCCGACGACTTTATCGAGTCGCTCGCCTCGCTCATCAAGCGCCTGGCCGTCGACCACCTGCACCTGGTGGGCGACATCTTCGACCGCGGCGGCGGCGCTGCCAAGATTATGGACCGTCTGCTCACCTACCATTCACTCGACATCCAGTGGGGCAACCACGACCTGCTGTGGATGGGCGCTGCGGCCGGTGAGCCCGCCTGCATCGCCACGGTGCTGCGCAACAACCTACGCTACGACAACTACGAGATTCTCGAGAACGACTACGGCATCTCGCTGCGTGAGCTTGTCGCCTTTGCCGATGCCACCTACACCGCCGGTGAGTCCATCACCCCGCTAATCAAAGCCATCAACGTCCTGCTCTTTAAGCTCGAGGGCCAGATTATCCAGCGCCACCCCGAATTCGATATGACCGATCGCCTGCTACTCGACAAGATCGACCACGACACCGGCACGGTCACGCTCGCCGACGGCAGCGTGTGGCCGCTCACGACCAACGACTTCCCCACCGTCGACCCGGCGGACCCCTTTACGCTCACGTCTCAGGAGCAGCACATCATCGACAAGCTCGTGTCCGAGTTTGTCACCGCCGATCACCTGCATCGACATATCGATTTCCTCTATTCCCACGGCTCGATGTACAAGATCGCCAACGGCAACCTGCTGTTCCATGGCTGCGTGCCGCTCAACGAAGACGGCACCTTTAGCAGCATGAACTGCCTGGGCACCTGGCACGCTGGCCGCGATTATCTCGATTTTTGCGACCACATCGCCCGCCGCGCCTGGCGCGTGGGCGACCGCGACGCCCTCGACTGGATGTGGTACCTGTGGATCGGCTTTAACTCACCCGCCAGCGGGCGCGTGGTGCGTACGTTCGAGCGCGCCTACATCGCCGACAAGAGCACGTGGGTCGAGCCGATGGACCCGTACTACACGCTCACCACGTCTTCGTCCGTTTGCGACGACATCATGCGCGAGTTCAACGTCGCGCCCATGGCGTGTTCACCGACCGGCCACATCATCAACGGCCATACGCCCGTCAAGACCACCAAGGGCGAGCAGCCCATCCGCGCCAACGGCAAGCTGCTGGTCATCGATGGCGGTTTCTGCCGCGCCTACCACCCCAAAACGGGCATCGCCGGCTACACGCTCATCTCGAGTTCGCGCGGATGCCGCCTTAAGTCGCATCAGGCCTTTACCACCGTTGCCGAGGCGCTCACCCGCAACATCGATATCGAAAGCGAGACCAACCGCTTTGACGAGGCCGACCGTCGCCGCATGGTGAGCGACACCGATACCGGCGTCAAGATCCGCAGCCAGATCCAGGACCTGCGCCAGCTGCTCGATGCATATAGAAACGGTGCTATCGAGGAGCGTAGCTAGCCCCGCCTGCGGGGATTGGCTAAACTTGCTGGGTTTGTCATCCCCACGGCGTCCCGGCGCCACCCTAAGGCAGGTACCATGCAAAAGCTCCTTGCGCAGATCATGAAGTTTGGCGTCGTCGGCATCGTCGCCACGGTCATCGACTTTGGCATCATGAATCTGCTCCACTACGGTCTGGGCCTTAACATCCTAATCGCCAACACCAGCGGCTTTATCATCTCACTCATCTTTAATTACGTCGCCAGCATGAAGTACGTGTTTGCGCACAAGGAAGGCATGAGCCGCCGCCGCGAGTTCATTATCTTTGTCGTGCTGTCCGTGATCGGCCTGGCACTCAACGACGGTATCGTGTTGACACTCAACGCCGGCCTGGGACTCGAGGCCAATATCGCCAAGATCTGCGCCACCGCGCTTGTCATGGTCTACAACTTTGTGACCCGAAAGATCTTCCTGGAAGGCGATGAGACCAAGTAACTCGCAACCTTACAGCTTTACAATGCCCACGGATGACGCGCGTCAAGCGCTGTGTTGTTCGTGGGCTTTGCTCGTTTACGGGCAAATTTTCAACGTTTGCGGATTAGCTCTTGAAAATTTGGCGAGTTCGTATAGTTCTTGGCAAAGACCTTACGCTTCCCTTGCAAAAGCTCTAAAGTATCCTCTGCTCGATTCATCAACGCATTGGATGTGATTACGTGCGCAAGGCACTGGCACAACCTCATACCAAGCAGTTCCTCAAGTTCGCTGTCGTGGGTCTTATCTCCTTTGGCATCGACTGGGGTATGCTCATTGCGCTTGTCGAGCTGTTTCACCTCGACTTTTTGATGAGCACCACGGTCTCGTTTACCACGTCCGTCGTGGTCAACTACTGGCTCAGCATGAAGTACGTGTTCGACCACCGCGAGGGCATGAGCCGCAAGCGCGAGTTCACGATCTTCACCATCCTGTCGGTGATCGGCCTGGGCCTCAACGACCTATACATGTTTGTGGGCGTCACGTTTTTGAGCATCGGCTACCAGGCCATGAAGGCCATCGCCACGTTCCTCGTCACCTGGTACAACTACTTCAGCCGCCGCTTCTTCCTCGAGGGCGCACGGTCGTAGTCGATTCATTATTTGCTTGAATGTATAACCGGTTGGAATTCCCGTTCCAACCGGTTTTTTGTTTGCCGAGAGACCCGGCGACCCAATCCCATTCGCATGAAAAACGGGCGGCCCGGATGTTTGTCCGAACCGCCCGTCTGGCGCGCTATGTCGAGGCCTCTAGCCTGTAACGTAATACCAGACCACGTTGTCGCCGTTGGAGAGAACGTAGTTGCTGCAGGCCGTCATGGGCGTTGTGCCGTTGACAGAGTACATCCAGCCGCTCGTACCGCCGTACTGTTTCTCGGCCAAACCACCAATCGCGGAGACATACGTGCCGTACGACGAGCCATGTGCGTTGACAGAAAGGCCCAGCGCGCACAGGGCATCGTAGACGGTAGCGCCTTCGTTAAAGGTAAAGGTGCCACCAGAAGACACAGGATTGCCCACAGCGCTCGATGTGACCGAAACCGTCACTGTTACGTAGCTGGACTCCTGCGAGCCGCTCTGGCCGCCCGAGGAGGCGTTTCCACCATTAGAGGATGAAACTCCATCAGACGACTGGCCACCGCCCGAAGAAGCACCGCCAGACGCATTGGAAGTATCACCGGCTCCCGTATTTTGGGCAGCGGATTTATCGCCAGACTTCTTGCCGTCCTGGTCCTCGGACTTCTTGTTATCCGAGTTCTTGTCCGATTCCTTGTTTGAAGACTCGGAATCGTCCTTGGACTTGGACTCATCAGAATGCTTGGACTCATCTTTTGCGTCATTCGATGACTTAGAATCCTTGGAACTGGCCTCGCCCGAAGTCGTAGTCGAGCCAGACACCTTGGTGTCCTTGGTTACGACGCTCTCCCCCGTCACGGTCTGAATGATCCAGTCGATGGACCAGGCACCGCTCTCGGAAGGATGGACGAAACCCAGCGAGACGACGATCAGAATGGTGCACGCGGCAGTCAGGACGCCGAGGAGCGTCTTGCGACGAGGGGCGGACGCCGCCGAAGCGGCGCCCTGTTGCTTTGCATCGTCGAACTGAATGAACGAGGAATCTGGTTGCTTGGGGTCAGCGTCCTTGGATTTATTGGACACAGCCCTCACCTACCGACGTTTGGTGAACACGAACACGCCGACGATGGCGAGACCGATGACGCCGGCGGCAACGCCAACAATGGCGAGCGGGTTGGTGCCAGTCTCCTGCTCGGAGGCACTAGAGGACTTCTTAACAGTGGTCGTGGAAGCAGCACCCGTATCGGACTTGGAATCGGACTTCTTGTCGGACTTGTTGTCCTTCTTGTCAGACTTCTTGTCAGACTTCTTCTCGTCCTTCTTATCGGACTTATCGGTGTCCTTCTTGTCGGACTTGTTGTCCTTGGTCTCGGTCTTGGTCGACACCGTCGTCTTGGTCGTCGGCTTATGACCCGGGGCGATAGCGCCGCCGGCCTGCTGGCCCTTCGTGCCGGAGCCGGAACCCGTGCCCGTGCCAGCACCGGAACCGTTGCCAGCGCCACCGTTGCCACCATTAGTGCCAGAACCGCCATTGCCGCCAGGGTTGGTGGCATTCTTGGTCCACTTGGCATACAGCGTCAGATCGGCCGTCACCGGCATACTGAAGTCATACGCCTGCGCGCAAGTCTCATCGGTGAACCAACCGCCGAAAGTGTAGCCATCGCGCGTCGGATCGGCCGGCTTGACCAGCTTGCCGTCGGCCGTAGCCACAAACTTAGTGTCGCAAGCAGACCCGCCGGTGGAATTAAAGGCAACCGTCCAAGACTCAACAGCCCCGAGCTTGAACAGCGTGCCCGAATCATTGATGTAGTAGAGGTTGCCAGAAGCATCGGCAATGACCGGAGAGTCACAGTATTGGTAATGGCCAGCCGCATCATAAATCTGCGTCGCCTCTGCGTCGCCGAGCGCATAGCGATACACGCCACCACCAGCAGAGTAGCTGACGTAATCCTTGCTATCCGCGCTGTTAACGGTGAAGTACACATAGGTCTTGCCGCCCTGAACACTCACCAGCGGAGTAGCAGCAATACCGTTGAGGCCAGCCGGCAGCGCCTTGCCGTCGGCAGCAGCGACCATCGTGGTCTTACCCGTCTTCAGGTTATAGAGAACCAGAGCAGAGCCAGTAGCCGTCTGTCCGCCGACAATCAGATTGTCACCAGACACCGCAGGGGCGCTCAGATTATTCGTAAGGCCCAGATCAACCGTCTTCTGTTCACTCAGCACGCCCTTTGCCGAAAGCGAAATCACATGGAGCATTCCGTCGTGCGTCATCTGATAGAAGGTCGAACCATTGGACGGATCGGCAATGCAATCGGCATTTGCGACAGCGCCGAGCTTCATGGTCGAAACGACATCGCCCGTCGTCTTATCAATGCACTTAAGCGTGCCCGCGCTCGTAGGAACAATGGTGTACTTATCCGTCAGCGCAGCACCAGTCCAATAATAGCCCTCGGAAGGGTCAATGTTCTGCCAAGAGACTTCGCCCGTGGCAATCTTGATACGCTTCAGGGAGCCGTTGCCGTAGGTCGCGTTGTAGTTCTCGTCATACGAAATATCGACCGTACCAACATAGATGTACTCGCCATCCGAAACCACGGTGCAGGAGCTCTGCGTCAAGTCCGTCAAACCAGGCGTCAGCCACTTGCAGATCAGCTTGTCCGCAGTAATCGCCTGGACCGCACCGCCGTTGAGCGGAACGATGATAAGGCCATTGGCATAGATCGGACGAGAGGTATAGCTCACCTTGGAGGCAAGCGGCGCAGAGGCAACCTTTTTACCCGTGGACGAATCGATCTTAATGAGCTCGTTCTCGGTCGCGATGTACACAAAACCGTTAGCAATGACAGGCTCGCTGCAGTTGGCATACTGCTGGCCAGACTCGGCCTTCCAATCGAAGGCCCACTTAAGACCAGCGGCCTGCGCAGGCGTCTTGGCATCCGTTACGGTCGAACCGTTGCCACTGTTGCCGTAGCCGGCCCACTCGGCATCCCAATCAGGAGTCGTCGCACTCGGGTCCACGACAATCTTGTCAGGATCGGGCATGGGCGAATCGTCGGTGGTATAGGCAAGCGTAACCTTATCGTCGCTCTTGAGCGTAATCTGATTGGCGCAGAGTAAGGAGGGCTCTCCATTGATATACAGATGCCAATATTTATTGGTCGCAGCATCCCAGACATACGGCTTGTGATCGAACGGCGAAGTAATGGAATTAAGGAGCCAGTACTCACCACTCTGGGAGCCGTTATACGCAACGCTCTTGGCCTTCAGAAATGCCTCAATAAGGTTCTGGGCCGTGGAGCCTTCGGGCAAAGAAACATTGCTTGCCGAGCCCCAGCGAGTATTGTTGCCGTTGACATCGGGACCGATAACATCGACAGACCCAAGAACCTGGCCAGGAAGGGCATCGCTGTCGCCAGCATACATAAAGGTGACGGCGTCACCCTCTTGGAGCTCGTAGGCACCAGCGCCAACGTTCTTGAACTCGCCATTTACGTAGAAGCGCCAATAGCTATTGGTTGCAGCATCCCCGACATAGGGCTTACCGTCGACGTCGAACGGCGAATAAATGCCGTTGAGGAACCAGCCCCAAGACGATTCGCTAGAATCGAGCCTAAGACCAGTCTGCTCCAGCAAATCCTTGGCAGTAGAGCCCGCCTTGAGACCCGTCTGGCCCGTCGAGGCCCACACCTGCTGTTTGCCGTCCTTGTCCTTGCCAAGCACCTGAACGGAAGCATGGACGGAATCAGAGGGCAACTGGTCGCCCCAGCCACCGTAGAACCACGTAACGGTATCGCCGGCATGAATGGTGACATTGTCCGCCGTGTAGTCGCTCGACTTGCCGTTGATGAACAGCTGCCAAGAGGTCGAATAATCGAGCGGCGTACCCAGCTCAACGCCGTTGTACTTAAGGCTCAGAATGAAGGAGCCCGCAACAACGGCGTCAATATCATTCGCCTCGAGCGCGACCTTCGTAAGGTCAAGTGCGTTCGAGCCGGACGTCACCACATACTGCGCGTTATCGACCCAAGTCTGAGTCTTGCCCTGGGCATCGCGACCAATGACGGTCACATTTGCGGCAACCTGGTCCTTAACGACAGGGGACGAGCTACCAGCCGTATAGGCAAACTCAATCTTCTGCCCCTGGGTGAGCTTGACGCCGCTCGCGCCAACCGAGGAAGACGCGCCGTCGACAAACAGCTGCCAGTAGGCATAAGTCGCCGGATCGAAGGCAAGCGTGCGGCCATCGCTCGGGGACGTAATGCTTTCGAGGTAGAAACCGTATGCCGTGTTCGGATCGTATTTCGCCTTGAAGCCCACCTTCTGCTGCAGCTTAACGAAGGCGTCCGCAGCCGTCGAGCCCTCGTCGAGCTTAAGCTGCGTAGGTGCCACCCAGGTCTGAGCCTTGCCGTCGGCATCGGTGCCGATAATCGAGAACGAGACCTCGACTTGCTTCTTGGCGACATCGCCAGTTTCTGTCGGGCTCTCCGTCTGAACGGCAGCCGCGGCGGCAGATCCTGCTTGGCCAGTGGGCGCCGTCGAAGACTGCTCGCTCGTGGCAGGGCTCTCCCCCGTCGCCGAGCCTTCGTCGCCAGTTGCTGCCTCTGTTGTGGCGGCACTAGCCGCAGGCACGCCCTCGGAATCCGAAACCTCGGTGCCGCTCTGCTCA
>UQTN01000062.1 GCA_900543945.1 uncultured Collinsella sp.
CAACCCTGTCCTTTTTTGGCAGGTTCCCCGTGGGGCGGGCGCTGATGAAGTTTATCGCGAGTTCCGCACGAACAGGAGGCCACTTAATGTGGCCTCCGTCGTGAGCAGGACTGTAGAGCAGGAAACCTAAGCCGGTGTCCCCGCTCTCCCGGGGCCGGCGGAATTTAGTTGTTAAGCATGCGGTCGAAGCTTCCCGAGTCGCCATCCCGATAGTCGGCGGTCATCAGAATCTCCTGCGGAATGCGCCCGCCCTCGCGCAGCACATTGCGGAACTGCACGCGCGTGACCATGGGCAGATCCTTGATCGTCGCCGCCAAGTTCTGCGGCACGCCCTGGTTGGCAGCCGCGGGCTCGCACTCGCCGCCGGCCTTCACGCGACGCTTATGCTCGGCGAGCATGGCGCGGTACATGCCGGCATGCAGGCGAATCTCAACCACATTGGCATTGCGAGCCTGCTCGACGATGCGCGCGCCCTCGCGGTCGATATCGCCCACGTAGTAGACGTAGTTAAAGCGATAGCCGATCTCAGCCAGATAATCGTCCAGGGCATGCGAGACGCTCGCCTTGCATCCGCCGCCAAAAATCACGCCGCCCACCTTGATGCCAAAGAGCTTGGCGTGCTTGCGGCCGCGCAGGAGCTTGACGATCTCGTCATAGGTGTCCAGGTTCTCGACCATAATGAACGGCTTATCGGCGCCCAGCGTAAAGAAGCCCGTAAAGTGCACAGGACGGTTGGGAGCAACCTTGATTGCCTGCATGCTGATGCCCTTTTCGGTCATGCGCCTGATCAGACGCTCACCATGCTTGCCGTCGAAGGCTTTTTCGTCGTTGAAGATCTGGTAGGCACGCTGGCGACGCGAGGCAACCGGCGTATCGGCACCGCGGTTTTGCTCGATCCAAGCCTGAATGATCGCGATTTCCTCGGCAATCTTGCGATTGGACATCTCGTTGTGCTGAGTGCGCTGCGGAGCCTTTTTGCCGTCCTTGCCCTCGACCTTTACGATCTGTGTCTGCTGCTCCTTGATCTTAGAGAGCGCCGTAGGCGTAGGGACAACTTTGAGCAGCTGCCTGCCTAAAACGCGGGCAAGGGCAAACGCCGATACCTCGCCGTGGACGGCCGGCTCGGGCTGCTGGGCAGCAGCATCTACTGCGGCAGACTCCGGCTTCTTCTGAGACCTGCGCTTAGAATCGCCTTGGGAATTGCGCTCGCGCTTCGGCATAGACGCCTGCTTCTGCGGACGATCGGACTTGCCCTCCTTCGCCGGCTGGCGCTTAGGCTGCCCCGAAGAAACCTCGGCCTTCGCATCCTCGTCCTGCGGCGTGGTCTTCTCGGCTGCAGTCTCGGCATGGGAACTGCGGCCCCCGCGATGGCGACGGCGGCGAGGCCTGCTCGACGCGCCCTGCTCCGTCTGCCCATCAGTAGGCTGCTCGCCCTTGGCCTCGGCAGCAACCTCAAGCTGCGGCTCAACAGGCTTCTGTTCGCGAGCCGCCGGCTCAACGGTTTTCTCGGTTTGTTCGGCCTTCTCGGCCTGAGCGGTCGGAGCCGGCTCGCCCTTCTCCTGACGCCTTACGGGATACGCGCGCCTCGCAAAACCACGCCCGGGACGGCATGAACCCGGAGCCTTCTTGGCAGACTCCTCAACATCGTCTGCAGCCTCGGAAGGCTCTTCAACCTCATGCGCGACATCCTGCTGCGCAGCCTTAAAGTGGGCACCACGGCGACGCTGGGGCTCCTGGGCCTCCACGGGCTTTTGCTCCTTCGCGGGCCTCTGCGACTCGGCAGCAACCTCGTTCTCAACAGCCTCGGCATCCGTCTCACCCTTTTGAGCAACGGCACGACGGAAGCGCTCCTGCTGGGCGCGGCGCTGCGCATCGCGCTTGCCACCCCCGCCAAAACCGCCGCGTCCCGCCTTGGCCGTAAAGGCACGCACGACGTTCTCATCGAGCAACTCATCGGTATCGACATGCTCACGCGGAGCAGCTTCTTCCACAGCAGGCACGTCAGCGGAATCCTCGACGACAAAATCTTCGACGGACTCGGCAGGCTGCTCCTGGGCATCGCGGATCTCGACATTGATGGTATAGAACGCCGGGCGCCCGTTAATGCCGCTGCCCTCGATCTTGGTCACGATATTTGCCGCGATAAGCTCATCGCGCATCGCCTTGGTGTCGCATTCCTTATCGACGGAGCGGAAAATCTGCGCCAGCGCGCTCGACTTAATCTTGAGCGCCTTGCGGCAGAGCAGGTCGTAGGCAACCAGCTTGGCGCGCTCGGCAGAAAGCGATGTCTGGCTGCTCAGACGCTCAGCCAGAGCATCGACATTGTTTTGATTATCGGAATATACCGTCTTGGCCACGGGGCCCCTTTCATATGCACACATATACGTTCATATGGTACAACGCACGAGCCTATCCACGCAAAACATCTGCGAGAACGCCCTTGCACCACCTGTTCTCACAAGAAAAAAGACCGGGTCCGCTTGATTGCGGACCCGGTCTTTCCGAGTCAAATAGATGGGAGATTCAACCCGTCCGACCGACTAGGCCTTGGCGGCCTCGGCGTCGGCAGGAGCTTCAGCGGCAGCGGCGCGACCGTACTCGGCCTTGCCCATCTCGGACCACTCGGGCTCCTCGTCGGGCATGGAGCCGGCCTCCTTGCCGAAGAACTCCTTGAGGCAGTTGACGGCGACGATGAGGCCCAGGACCATCAGCAGGACGGCGAAAACGAGCTGCAAGCCCTTGGTGGCGGCGACGGAGACGGCGGCCGTGGTGGCGGTAGCCGGGATGGTGCCGAAGAAGCCGTAAGCCTGGACAGCGGTCATGCAGCCCATGGCGCTCTGGACCAGCGAGGTGAAGGTGCAGCAGAGCAGGAAGGCGACGGGCACGTAGAGCATCCAGCCCTTGCGGCCGGTGCACTTGCAGAACACGGCGAGGGTGATCATGGTCATGCCGCCGAGCAGCTGGTTGGAAGCACCAAAGAGCGGCCAGATGTTGGCATAGCCGCCAAAGGCGAGGGCGAGACCGGGAAGCAGGGTGACGACCGTGGCGAACCAGGGGTTGCCGAGAACCTTCATGTAGCCGGCCTTGGACTCGATGGCCAGGGCGTCGTTGGTCTGGGCAAAGAACTCGGAGAACGAGGTGCGGGCGATGCGGGCGACGGCATCGAGCGAGGTCAGGGCCAGAGCGGAGACGTTCATGGTCATGAAGACGGTAGCGAGCGTGCCGTCAACACCGAAGGCCTGCATACCGCGGGAGATACCAGCGGCGAAGATCTGGAACGGGGTGGAAGCGACGCCGGCGTTGAGGGCACCAGTGCCGGCGGTGTTCATATCGGAGAACATGATGCCGGCGACGATGATGGCAAGGATGCCGACGAAGGACTCGACGATCATGGCGCCATAACCGACCTTGACGGCGTCCTGCTCCTTCTCGACCTGCTTGGAGGAGGTACCAGAAGAAACGAGGCTGTGAAAGCCGGAGAGGGCACCGCAGGCAACGGAAACAAACAGGACCGGGAACATCATGCCAGAAGCGCTGGAGAAGCCGGTAAAGGCCGGAGCGGTGATGGTGGCCTGGCCGTTAACACCCAGGACGACGATACCGAGGACAGCGCAGGCGATCATGACGATCATCATGATGGAAGTGAGGTAGTCGCGAGGGGTCTTGAGCATCTGGATGGGCATGGCGCCAGCAAAGACCAGGTAGACCATGACGACGGCGAACCACTGGAACTTATCCAGGTAGACCGGGAACTGCATACCGACGGCGAACATGAGAACCATGAGGACCACGCCGGTGACGAACTCGGTAGCACCGGTGAGGTTGAACTTCTTCTGGGCCCAACCAAAGGCGATAGCGACGAAGGTGAACAGGATGGAGATGGTACCAGCGCAGCCGGCGGCATAGGACTTGGTGAAGTCGATGGCACCGGTAGCAGCACCAGAAGCGTCAACGGCCGGGGTGAACATGAACGTCTTGCAGACCATGTCGGTGAAGGCGGCGATGACGATGATGCAGAACAGCCAGCAGAACAGCAGGAACAGGCGACGGCCGGTCTTGCCGATGTACTTCTCGATGAGCTGAGCGAGCGACTTGCCGTTGTTCTTCATCGAAGCGTACAGAGCACCAAAGTCGTGGACGGCGCCAAAGAAGATGCCGCCGACGAGGACCCAGAGCACGACGGGCAGCCAGCCAAAGGCCATGGCGACGATCGTACCCGTGACAGGGCCAGCACCGCAGATCGAGCTGAACTGGTGCGAGAACGCGGTAAAGGCGGAGACGGGCGAGAAGCTCTTGCCGTCCTTCATGCGCTTGGCCGGCGTGAGGGCCTCTTTGTCAACGCCCCACTTGTTGGCCAGCCAGCGGCCGTAGCCCAGATAGCCGCAGGCGAGCACCGCCGCGGCCACAACCATGAGCAAAACTCCGTTCATTACATTTCCTCCTCTAAAAAGAACTTCCTAGACATAAAAAATGAGGGCCGTCGGTTGCGCTCGACGGCCCTCATCTTCATCAGCCGCCCGTTATCGTACGGGCTAGCTGTATGTGCTAACCCGCATCAGATAATTACTACGCTGATAATGTTTAGCTGATGCGTGAACATGTCTAAGAAATCCTCTTCAATCATGATGTGAACGATCCGTGCGTGTTCACATCCCCCAGTGGTTGAAAAGGAGTATGAAACTTTAGTTACCTAAAGTCAACGCAAATTTGTAATGAATTTTCACCTTTTTTTGAAATTCTCGGTATAAAACGCCACTGACCTCGGACTTTACCACACGACAGTTTTTGCATGAGAGTTGCCCCTGAGAGCCGCGGGAGCCGGGCGGCGCATATGAACTTTATCGCGAGTTCCGCACGCAAAGAAGGCCACTTAATGTGGCCTTCGTCTTGCGCAGGACTGCAGAGCAGGAAACCTTATATCCGGCCCCTCCGTCCGGGGACCGCGCCGTACCAGCTACAGCGTCATGTTTGGATCGGCGTCGACGTCGAACGGCGAGATTTCACCTCGGTCGAATTTACGGCGAGCGACCGCCGCGATCATGGCAGCGTTATCGGTGCAGGCAGACAAGGGCGGCACCGTCACGCGGATCCCCTGACGCCCGAGCTTCTTGATCATCATCTCGCGCAGATGCGGGTTGGCCGAGACGCCGCCACCGATGCAGTATTCCTTGCATCCGGTAGCGTGCAATGCGTTTTTGGCCTTCTTGTACTGCACGTCAAAGACAGCTGCCTCGAACGAAGCTGCCAGATCGGGCAGGTGAATCGTGCGCCCGGCCTTGGTCTCCTGTTCAATGTAGAGCGTCACAGCGGTTTTAAGGCCCGAAAGCGAGAAGCGATAGTCCCCCCTGCTGTTAAGCGCGCGAGGAAAATCGATCGCGCGGGGATTGCCCGTCTCGGCCAGCTTGGAGATGATGGGGCCACCGGGATAGCCCAGACCCAACGCCTTGGCTACCTTGTCGAAGGCCTCGCCCACAGCATCGTCGAGTGTCTCACCAAGTACCTCGTAGTCGCCCCATGCCTTCACGTGCACGAGCATGGTGTGCCCGCCCGAGACAAGCGTAAAGATAAACGGGGGCTTGAGGTCGGGCTGCGCCAACAGGTTGGCAAACAGGTGGCCCTCCAGATGATTGACGCACACGAGCGGCTTGCCGGCAGCATACGCAAAGCCCTTGGCAAAGGCGACGCCCACCACCAGGGCGCCAACCAGGCCCGGACCCTGTGTCACGCCCACGGCGGCAAGCTCACTTGGTGTAATGGCTCCGCCCGTAAGGCCCAGCGACGCTGCGGCGTCCTCGAGTGCCGCATCCACGACACTCACAATCACCTCGACGTGCTTGCGCGAGGCGATCTCGGGCACCACGCCGCCAAAGCGTGCATGAAAATCAATCTGCGTCGACACCTGGTTGGCCAGCATATTGCCATCCGCATCGATAATCGCCACCGCCGTCTCGTCGCAGGAGCTCTCGATAGCGAGTACGAGGCGGCGACGCTCAATCTCGACACGTTCCTCGGCAGAGCGCCAAGGCGCAGGCAGCGGCCATACGCGCTGCTCTGCCGCCGTCGGCTCGGGCGAAGCATTGTCGACCGGAAGCACCAGGGGCAGCGGAGCCGTCATGACGATGGCGTCCTTGCCGGCACCATAGTAGCCGCGGCGACGGCCAGCCTCGGTAAAGCCCAGAGCGTTATAAAGCGCGATCGCTCCCTCGTTACCGTCCTCGACCTCGAGCGAAGCCGTGGTGCAGCCGAGCATCTGGGCATCATAGCTCACGTGCGACAGCAGCTTGCGGGCAATGCCCTCACGGCGATGTGCCGGGTCGACGGCGACATCCAGAATCTGCACATCACCGTCCACGACCATACCGCCGGCAAGGCCCAGCAGCTTGCCGTCGTCGTGTGCCACCCACCAACTACGCGGCGCAGCGACGTCCTCGCCCAGTTCGGACAGGAACATGCCCGGCGTCCATGCCTCGTGTCCGGCACCTTCAAAGCAGGCAGCCTCCAGCGCGCTCGCGCCCTCGGCATCCGCCGCGCCCATGGGACGGAACTGCAGATGACGACCGGCGAGCTCATCGGCAACACCCGTAATTTCGCTCTGCGCACTCTCGGCAAGACCAAGACGCTTGCGCTCGTTTTCCTCGGCATCCGAAAGGCGCGTGTAAATCGGCAGGACGCGGGCCGGATCGCCGTCACCCGCAGCGTGCGCGAGCAGCAAGCCCTCGCCCGAAGGCCACCACAGGTCGCGCTCCACGCAGCGGGCGGCCTCGTCCTCATCCAGCAGCTTGCCATAGCGCACGAGACCGTCACCGGTCAGCTGAACCTGGCCCCAGTCCGCTGCTTGGCGCCACTCATCGAGCGCCACGGCGGCCTTGACCACGTGTTCGCGCTCAAATTGACGCTCGGGACCCTCATCGACCAGCATATACAGCGCCGGATATACCTCACCGCGCATAGCATCGGCCAAGATACCAAGCTTGCCGCGCACGCCAGCCTTCCACGCCGTCCAAGCGCAAGCGTCGAGCGTCGACACGCCCAGCAGCGGAACATTGGCACCACGCGCGAGGCCCTTGGCAGTGGAGATGCCGATGCGCACACCCGTAAAGGACCCCGGGCCGCGGCCGACCACATAGCAACCAACATCGCTGCGATCCAGACCGGCTTGAGCCAGCACGCCATCAACGGTATTCACGAGCTCCACATTGGCATGGCGACGGCACATATGGTCGCCACTCACCAGCTTCGCCTCGCCCGTCTGCCCATCAATCCAGCTTGCCGCGCAGGCAAGCATATCGGTCGAAGTATCGAGCGCCACCACCAGCGCGTAATCGTTATGCAAGCTCATCTTGTACAGCCTTATCAATCAAATCGGAAAGCTCCGATGCGCGCTCGCCGTGCGCCTCGAGCGTTATCGTTCGTACGTCGCTATCGTTCTCATCACGCTTGAGCGTCACCGAAAGATACTCATCCGTCAGCTCGTCCTGGAATTGTTCGCCCCATTCCAGCAGGCAAGCACCCTCATAGCCCAGCACATCGAAAATGCCCGTATCCTCGAGCTCGTAGGCATGCTCCAGGCGGTATAGATCGAAGTGAAACAGCGGAATACGACCTTGATCGTGAACGGCCATGAGCGCAAACGTAGGACTCGTAACCATATGCCCATCGCCCAGCCCGCGCGAGACGCCCTTGGTAAAGTGAGTTTTGCCCACTCCCAGGCCACCGGTCAGGATGAGCACATCTCCGTCCTCAAGGCACGGTGCAATTAGCTCGCCAAAGTACTCCGTATCGGCAGCGCAAGTCGTTTTGTAAGTACCTACCCCCAGGCGCTCCAGGGACATATATGCTCCTTATTATTCCGAGGCGTCCTCTGGTGCGGGATGTCGCCCCAGATAGTCGCCCAGCATCTTAAAGTCTTCCTCCAGCAGCTCCTGCCACGCTGGATTGCGTAGCGCTGCTGCCGGATGGAAAGTGGGCATCACCACAAAGTGCCCCATCTGATGGAACCTGCCGCGCAGCTTAGTAATGCCAATCTCGGTCTTGAGCACAAAGTGCGTTGCGGGGTTGCCGAGCGTCACGATGATATCGGGCCAGATGCTTCGAATCTGCTCGCGCAAAAACGGTGAGCAAGCCAGCACTTCCTCGGGGCGCGGATTGCGGTTTCCCGGCGGGCGGCACTTAAGCACGTTGGCAATGTAGACGTCTTCGCGTTTGAGCCCCGCCAGCGACAAAATGCCGTTGAGGTCCTCGCCTGCCGCCCCCACAAAGGGCTCGCCCTGCAAATCCTCATTACGGCCCGGCGCCTCGCCAATAAACATCACGCGAGCGCGGGGGTTTCCCACGCCAAACACGATGTTGTGGCGCGACTGGTAAAGCTGGCAAAGGTGACAATCGCCCAGAACGGCCTCGATCTCCTCGAGTGCGACCTCACGCGGCGCCTGATGGCTATGGCCGGGAATGTGCATGACGCCCATAGCGACTCCTACACGTAGACCTTGTCGAGACGCATACCAAAGCCGCAAGCGACCTCGTAGTTAATCGTGCCGCGTAGGCGCGCCATCTCGTCCATGGTAATCTCGGCATCTCCATCGCGGCCGACAATGATCATCTCGTCACCATACTCGGCCTCGGGAATCTCATGCGCCGGGTTGGACTGAATGGCGACCATAAACTGGTCCATGCAGATATTGCCCACCTGACGCACACGCTCGCCGCGATACAGCACGTCCATACGATTGGAAAGCGTACGCGAAAGGCCATCGGCATAACCGATCGGAAGGGTGCAGATCTGAACGCGCGTGCGCGGTACGCGGTAGGTAAAGCCGTAGCCCACGCCCTCGCCCATCGCAGGATGCGCCACGCGCGTCACACGCGCGTGGACGCTCATGACGGGATCAAGCTGCATCACACGACCACTCAGCTCACATGGCTGCAGACCATACAAACCGATGCCGGCACGAATCATGTCAAAGTGCATTGAAGAATCGAGCATCGAGGATGGCGTATTGGCACAATGCACGATACCGCATTCAAAACCTGCGTCCTTAATGGCCTGAACGGCCTCGGTAAAACGCTGGCACTGCAGCTTGTAGTCCCAACCCGAAGGTTCATCGGCCGTGGCAAAGTGCGTAAATACGCCGTCGCACTGAATACCGCGATGGAAGCTGATGCCGCGGACAAAGTCGAGCACCTGTGTGTAGTGAACGCCGATACGATTCATGCCCGTCTCGATGGCAAGATGGTACTTGCCCACCTTGCCCGCCGCGACGGCGCATTCGCCATACGCGAGAGCATAATCGGACGTATAGACCGAGGGCATGATATCGAACTCGAGCAATGCAGGAATAGCCTCGATAGGCGGCTCGCTTAGAATCAGGATGGGCTTAGTAATTCCGCCCTGACGGAGCCCAACGCCCTCGTTGACCGTCGCCACGGCAAACATGTCGGCACCAGCCGAATACATGATCTTAGCGCACTCAACAGCTCCATGACCATAAGCATCGGCCTTGACCACGCAGCACAGGCGCTGACGCGGATTCAACAAGTTCTTATAGGCTCTCGTGTTGCGACGGAGCGCCCCGCGGTCGATCTCGACCCAGGACCAGCGCGTCAAATCGGCTTTATTCATGATTAGTCATCCGACCCTTCGTCCATGATTCCCAGATCTTCGAGCGCATCCTTTGCCGCCAGCTCCATGGCAGTACCGATCAAGTCGATAAGATCGGTCGCGATAACGCTCTTCTCACCATACTCCGTCGCCGCGGCAAAACCGGCGTAGCTGTGAAGTGCGACGGCGTACGAATACAGCAGCTCCCAACGATCCATCTCGTCGCGCATGGTGGCAAGCGTGCCGGCCAAAATACCCGCGAGAACATCACCAGAACCGGCAGTTGCCAGAGAAGCCGGACCCGAGAGTGGCAGCAGCACGCGCTCAACGCCACAGATAGCCGTCGTCGGCCCCTTGGCTATGACCACCAGATTGTCGGAGCCTGCAGCCCAGACAACCTTCTGCGCAGCTGCAATCGCGGTACCAAGGTCGTTCACCTCGTCACCGGCAACCAAACGCGAAAGCTCACGATAGTGCGGCGTCATAACCAACGGCTGCTCACGACGATACATCTCGGGGTTACTATCAATACCGTCAATGGCAATCTTAGCAAGGCAGTTGAGTGCATCGGCGTCCAAAATTAGCGGTACATCAAGCTCGAGCAAGCCCGAAACCACCTGCATAGCGCCAGCAGACGTCGTCATACCGGGACCGCACAGTACGCAGCTGTACTTCTTTGCGATCTCGCACACCGTCATGCGCGCAGCGGCGCCAAAGGAGCCGCGGGAATCAGACGGAATAGCAAAGACGGGAATCGAAGGAAGTGCCATGCGAATAAGATTGGCGCAGGCGTCAGGAGCCGCGACCGCCACGTAACCAGCACCCGCGCGAGCTGCAGACTTGGCCGCCATAATGGCAGCACCAGGATATTGCGCCGATCCGGCGACAATAAGCACAGAGCCACGGGAATACTTATCGATATTCGATGGTAGCGGAGCAAAGTAATCAACTAAGTCACCGGGCTCGACAATCTCGGCGGCGTGGTCAACATCATCGATGACTTCGTCAAGACGGTCGTAAAGATTGCCGCAGATCAAATCGCCAGCATACTCAGGGCCATCAGCGCTATACAGACCAATCTTGGGCGCAATCATCGTCACCGTGCGCTCGGCACGAATGCAGTCGTCATCAACAACTCCCGTCTCGGCATTCAGGCCCGAGGGGACATCAATGGATACGACACAATCGGCGCATTCATTGACCGTAGGAATCCAGATGGAGAACGGCGCACGCAGATTCCCGTGGAAACCGGTACCAAAAATGGCATCGACAACAACATCGGCCTTATCGATCAAAACCTCGAGCTCGTCACGCGAGGGGCCGACGCAAACGCGCACATCGCGGCCGGCAGTACGACGAGCAACATGACGTGCCAGAGCAGCAGGAATCTCATCCGGCTCAACCGGAGAAACGATATCGACGTCCACACCCTTATGGCTCAGAATATCGGCGGCAACCCAACCGTCGCCGCCATTATTACCAAAACCGACCAGAACGAGAACCCGATCGGGATTGAGCTTCAAGACCTCGTTGGCGGCAAACTCACCCGCTAGCTCCATAAGCTCGGCCTTCGAAGTCCCTTCGCGTTCGATGATGTCCTCGAGACGAACGACTTCTTCGGTACTCAAAACCGGTTTCATCTATGCTCCTAGCGTATCTTGCGAAGCATCGCCCAGGTGCTCCGTCAATGCTGAATTCTGCAGCTGCTCAAGCTCATCTAAAACAGAGCGAGCCTCTTTAAATGTCTGCGCAACGCGTTTCTTGGTACTCACCTTTTCCTCTTTTGGCTTAGGCCGAGCATCTTCGGTAATCGCGATGGCATTCGCAACGGCCAAGTCTCCCGTAAGCGTAATGGAAAGAGCGACCTCAACAACACCCAGTTCTTGAGCGATCTCGAGAGCACGGCCCGAAAGCAGCGCCTTCGGTTTGCCGAGTTTATCACGCGTTACCGAAACATCCTTGCGACCCACGCCTTGACTAAAACCCGTGCCGAGAGCTTTAAGCACCGCCTCGCGCGAAGCAAAGCGGCTCGCATAGTGAGCAGCGGGACGCGATGATGCATCGCAATACGCACGCTCTTCTTCGGTAAACACACGCCGAGCAAACGACGGCGTCTTTTCAAGAATTGATTTCATGCGGGAAATCTCGACGATATCAACGCCGATACCAGCTTCAGCCATGTTCACCTCCATATCGCACAGACTAAGTTATTGTAGCCCGTTCACAGAAGATGCAACAAACGAGGGTTATAAAACACAGCTACTATGTGAGACAAATTGCCCGAGATACAAAAAAGGGGGAGGCCGCGAGGCCTCCCCCTTCTTCAAGTCATCCGACGGCTCGG
>UQTN01000063.1 GCA_900543945.1 uncultured Collinsella sp.
GACCTGAAGCGCGCGTTGGCGAAACGGGTCGAATCGGAATATCCCAAGTCGGTCGCCAAGATCACGATTGACGAGGACTACGTAGGCCATACCCACGAGTAGGGCTGTGCCGAAAATCAAGTTATGCAGAAGGGGAGAGCATGAAGCGCCTATACCTACTCCGCCACGGTCAGACGGAGTTCAACGTCAAAAAGCTGGTCCAGGGCCGCTGCGATTCACCGTTGACCGACCTGGGCCGCAAACAAGCGGGAATGGCAGCCGCATGGCTCAAGGCCCACGACGTCGTCCCCGATAAAGTGGTCTCTTCGCCCTTAGGCCGAGCCATGGACACGGCAAGTCTCGTCGCAACCGAACTCCTCGGCCGGGATGCAGCAGTCGAGCCCTGCGAAGGCATCATCGAGCGCAGCTACGGCACCTTCGAAGAAGGCCCCCACGACGCCCTACCCACCGACGTCTGGGACCCCGGCGAGGACCTGATCCCATTTGGCGGAGAAGGAAGCCATGCCCTGCAGGAGCGCATGGTGGGCACCCTCACCAATCTCATGGGCGCCGAGGGCATCGAAACCCTCCTAGCAGTAAGCCACGGCAGCGCCAGCCGCCAATTCATCAAAGCTGCAGCCCCAGAGGGCTTCGAGCTCCCAACAAAACTCCCCAACTGCGCCATCATGATCTTCGATTTTGACGATGCGCGAGAAGAGGACGATACGCTCCAATGCAAGTTCACCTTGCGGCAAATTATCGATCCCCAACAAAGTCATTAGCCTGAGCGAGCAGAGTTAAGCAGACATCAACGTGTCGTCTCCCGAGCACGGCGGAGGGCCGGAGAAATATATTAAGGTCATCGCGAGTTCCGCACGCAAAGGAGAGCACTTAATGTGCTCTCCGTCTTGCGCAGGACTGTAGAGCAGGGACCTTAATATATTTCTCCGGCCCTCCGCCGTGCTCGGGAGCCATCCACGCACTTTACCTGCGTAAACAATGTGAGTGAAATATGAATCTCGATGGATACGCCCGCAGCCGTGTATACTAAACAGCTGTGTGAAACCAGGGGAGTATTCTGGCTGGACAAAATGCCTGCTTAATAGGGTTGTCAGGTAGTCCGGGCGAAATACAAGGCTGGGGAGCACGTCGTGTAAGTAGTGGTCCTCTAGGGGCGTACGCTCGGTGGTGTACGCATTGTCCCAAGACCACGCGAGAGTTGGGATCATATCTTGATCAGCATGATTCTCGGCCGCAAGATTGGCATGACCCAGGTTTGGGACGAGGACGATAACGTCGTTCCCGTCACGGTCATCCAGGCTGGCCCCTGCGCTGTCTCGCAGGTTAAAACTCAGGCAACCGACGGCTATGACGCCGTCCAGATCGGTTTCGGCGACATCAAGGCCAAGAACGTGAACAAGCCCATGGCTGGTCACTTCGCCAAGGCTGGCGTCGAGCCTGTCCGCTTCCTTCGTGAGGTCCGCGTCGAGAACGGCGAGGAGCACAAGGTCGGCGAGGTCGTCACCGTCGCTGATTTCGCTGATGTCGAGAAGGTCGACGTCATCGGTACCTCCAAGGGTAAGGGCTTCCAGGGTCGCATCAAGCGCTGGGGTCAGCGCCGCGGTCCTATGACGCATGGTTCTCACTTCCAGCGTCACCCCGGTTCTATCGGTCAGTGCGCCTATCCTGCGCGCGTCCTCAAGGGCGTCAAGATGGCCGGTCACATGGGTAACGAGCGCGTTACCGTCAAGAACCTTTCCGTTGTCCGCATCGATGCCGAGCAGAACCTCATCTTGGTCAAGGGCGCTGTCCCGGGTGCCAAGAATGGTCTCGTCGCCATCCGTATGGCCTAAGGGCCCAGCCCATTTAGCCCAGCGTCATACCAAGGAGAACACTTAAATGGCAAAGTTTGAAGTAAAGAACAGCGAGGGCAAGAAGGTCGCCGAGGCCGAGCTCGCCGCTGAGGTGTACGGCATCGAGCCGAACATCCACGTTATGCACCACATCGTCAAGTGCCAGATGGCCTCTTGGCGTCAGGGCACCCAGTCTGCTAAGGGCCGCTCTGAGGTTTCCGGTGGCGGCAAGAAGCCTTGGCGTCAGAAGGGCACCGGCCGTGCCCGCCAGGGTTCCATCCGTGCTGCCCAGTGGCGTCACGGTGGCGTTGTCTTCGCCCCCAAGCCCCGTTCCTACGCTAAGCGTATGAACAACAAGGAGGTCAAGCTGGCTATGCGCTCCGCGCTGTCCGCCAAGCTGGCCGATGGCGAGCTCGTGCTCGTCGACGACTACGGCTTCGAGAAGCCTTCCACCAAGGCTGCCGTCGCCATGCTCAAGGCTCTCGGCCTTGAGGGCAAGCGTCTGACCATCATCGTTCGCGATGAGGACGTCAACGCCTACCTGTCGTTCCGCAACATTCCCAAGACGTTCATCATCACCGCTGACGAGGCCAACACCTACGATCTCGTCAACAACAACGCTGTGCTGATGCCCGCCGACATCGCCGCTCACTTCGGGGAGGTGCTTGCATAAATGACCGCCCACGAGATCATCATCCGTCCGATCGTGTCCGAGCGTTCCTTCTCCGGCATGGAGCTGAACAAGTACACGTTCGAGGTCGCCAAGGATGCTAACAAGTATCAGATCAAGGACGCTGTCGAGGAGATCTTCGGCGTCAAGGTCGTTCGCGTGAACACCCTGACGGTCAAGCCCAAGACCAAGCGCGTGCGCTATGTCGCCGGCAAGACCCGTTCTTGGAAGAAGGCCATCGTCACGCTGGCCGAGGGCGACACCATCGAGGTCTTTGGCAACCAGGCCTAAGACTCGCTGCTGTTGAGTGAGCTCATGCCTCCCAAATAGGGGAGGCGAGAGCTCAAGGTTTCGGGCGTATAAAATGGACACGCCCGGAACCGTGTATACGTCCGGTGTCATCGCACCCGAGGCAGAACCTCGAATCCCTGTCTGCGATGGCTAACGGATTCCTATTGAAAGGGATTGTAATGGCTGTAAAGCACCTTAAGCCGACCTCCGCTGGTAGGCGTTGGCAGACGATCTCCGATTTCTCCGAGATCACCTGCACCAAGCCCGAGAAGTCTCTTCTCGAGCCCCTGCCCAAGAAGGCCGGTCGTAACAACAACGGCCGCATCACCACCCGCCACCAGGGCGGCGGCGTGAAGCGTCGTTACCGCGTGATCGACTTCAAGCGCAACAAGGACGGCGTGCCCGCCAAGGTTGCCACGATCGAGTACGATCCGAACCGTTCCGCTCGCATCGCTCTGCTGCACTACGCTGACGGTGAGAAGCGCTACATCCTGGCCCCCAAGGGCCTCGAGGTCGGTCAGACCATCATGTCCGGTTCTGACGCCGACATCAAGCCGGGCAACGCTCTGCCCCTCGCCGACATCCCCGTCGGTACGCTCATCCACGCCGTCGAGTTCCAGCCGGGCAAGGGCGCTGCTATTGCCCGTTCCGCCGGTAATTCCTGCCAGCTGATGGGTAAGGAGGGCAAGTACGCTATCGTCCGTATGCCTTCCTCCGAGATGCGCCGCATCCTCGTTACCTGCCGCGCCACCGTCGGTGAGGTCGGCAACGCCGATCACGCCAACATCGTCATCGGCAAGGCCGGCCGTAAGCGTCACATGAACGTGCGCCCGACCGTCCGCGGTACCGTCATGAACCCTGTCGACCACCCGCACGGCGGTGGCGAGGGCAAGAACCACACCTCTGGTCGTCCCTCTGTTACCCCCTGGGGTAAGCCGACGAAGGGCCTTCGTACGCGCAAGAAGAAGGTCTCGAACCAGCACATCATTCGTCGCCGTAAGAAGTAATTTCGGATACCGAGTTTTAGGAGAAAGCACTTATGAGCAGAAGTCTCAAAAAGGGCCCGTTCGTGGAGACTCGCCTTCTCTCGCGTATCACCGCGATGAACGAGGCTGGCAAGAAGGACGTCGTGAAGACCTGGTCCCGCGCGTCCACCATCTTCCCCGAGATGGTTGGTCACACCATCGCCGTCCACGACGGCCGCAAGCATGTGCCCGTGTATGTTACCGAGTCCATGGTTGGTCACAAGCTCGGCGAGTTCGCGCCGACTCGTACGTTCCGTGGCCACAAGGCCAAATAGGGGGTTAACCGTAAATGGCAACTAAGTCTATTGAAACTGAGGCCACCGAGGTTCGCGCCGTCGCTAAGTACGTGCGTGTTTCCCCCAGCAAGGCCCGCCTGGTGGTCGATCTGATCCGCCGCAAGCCTGTCGCTCAGGCCTTCGACATCCTCCACTTCTGCGACCGCGCCGTCGCCGTGGATGTCGAGAAGGTTCTCCGTTCCGCCGTTGCGAACGCCGAGAACAACAACGGTCTGCGTGCCGACAACCTGGTTGTCGCCGCTGCCTATGTTGACGAGGGTCCGACGCTTAAGCGCATCCGTCCCCGCGCCAAGGGTTCCGCTTCTCGCATTCTGAAGCGTACTTCCCACATCACCGTCGTCGTTGCTCCTCGAAAGGAGGCGTAAAGCTGTATGGGTCAGAAAGTCTACCCCACCGGCTTCCGTCTTGGCATCACCGAGAACTGGCGCTCCCGCTGGTTCGCAGAGAAGGATTACGCTAAGACCCTCGGTAACGATCTCGAGATCCGCAAGTACCTCGAGAAGCGTCTTTCCCGCGCAGCTGTCTCCCGCGTCGAGATCGAGCGCGCTGGCGACAAGGTGAAGGTCATCATCCTCACCGCTCGCCCCGGCGTTGTCATCGGTAAGAAGGGTGCCGAGATCGATACCCTCCGCACCGAGCTCGAGAAGGTCGCTGGCGTCTCCAAGGGCCAGCTCTCCGTCGACGTTGTCGAGATCAAGCGCCCCGAGCTCGACGCCAACCTCGTTGCTCAGTCTATCGCCGAGCAGCTCGAGGGCCGCGTTGCCTTCCGTCGCGCTATGCGCAAGGCTGTCCAGTCTGCCCGCAAGGCCGGCGCTAAGGGCATCCGTATCCAGTGCTCCGGTCGTCTCGGCGGTGCCGAGATGGGCCGTCGTGAGTGGTACCGCGAGGGTCGCGTGCCTCTGCACACCCTCCGTGCCAAGATCGACTACGGCACGGCTGTCGCCAGCACCACCATGGGCGCTTGCGGCGTGAAGGTCTGGATCTACCTGGGCGAGAAGCTCCCGGGCCAGCCTGTTCCCAACCCTGCACTCGAGGGCTCTTCCCGTCCTCGTCGTCGTAACTCCGAGAGGAGGGGTCAGTAGTGCTTGCCCCTAAGCGTATTCTTCACCGCAAGGTGCAGCGTGGCTCCATGAAGGGCCAGGCCAAGGGTAATACCGAGCTGCATTTCGGCGAGTTTGGTATCCAGGCTCTCGAGGCCCATTGGATCACCAACCGTCAGATCGAGGCCGCTCGTATTGCCATGACCCGCTACATGAAGCGTGGCGGTCGTGTCTACATCACGATCTTCCCCGATAAGCCCATCACCAAGAAGCCTGCCGAGACTCGCATGGGTTCTGGTAAGGGCAACCCCGAGGAGTGGGTGGCCGTCGTCAAGCCCGGCCGCATCATGTTCGAGGTCAAGGGCGTGCCCGAGGAGGTCGCTCGCGAGGCTCTGCGTCTTGCACAGCACAAGCTTCCCATCAAGACCAAGATTGTTGCTGCCAAGAACGCTGAGCAGCGCATCGAGAAGGAGATGGCTGAGGAGGCCGCTCTCGAGGCCAAGTGGGCTGCTGAGGACGCCGCCGCCGCCAAGGAGGAGAACTAATGAAGCCCGCAGAGATTCGTGAGCTCTCGGACGCTCAGCTCGTTGAGAAGCTGAAGGAAATGCGCGCCGAGCTCTTTAACCTTCGTTTCCAGATGGCCACCAGCCAGCTGGACAACACCGCTCGCGTCAACACCGTGAAGAAGGACATCGCTCGCGTCCTCACGGAGCAGCGCGCCCGCGAGATCGCAGCGGAGAAGTCCGCTGTCGCCGAGTAGGACCTAAGGAGAGAACATGACTGATTCGCGTAACTCGCGTAAGGTCCGTACGGGTGTCGTTACCTCCGTCTCCGGTGCCAAGACCATTGTTGTCACCATCACCGAGCGCAAGCGTCACCCCAAGTACGGCAAGATGATGACCAGCTCCAAGAAGCTGCACGCTCACGACGAGGAGTGCACGGCTGGCGTGGGCGATACCGTCCGCGTTATGGAGACCCGTCCTATGTCCAAGATGAAGCGTTGGCGCCTCATCGAGGTCGTCGAGCGCGCTAAATAAGCAGTCGCTCTTACGACTTGTACGTTTCCGAAGATGTGCGTATGCCTGGCTTGCATACCACGGGCCGTATAAAGGCTGCGCACCTCTCTTCGGTTCTTAGTTCGGAGGAACATCTACCATGATTCAGATGCAAACCATGCTGAACGTCGCCGACAACTCCGGCGCTCGCAAGATTCGCTGCATCAAGGTGCTTGGCGGTTCCAAGCGTCGTTATGCAGGCATCGGCGATGTGTTCATCGGTGCTGTCCAGGAGGCTACCCCTGGCGCCAACGTCAAGAAGAAGGACGTTGTCCGTTGCGTCGTCGTTCGCACCGTTAAGGAGATCCGCCGCAAGGATGGCTCCTACATTCGCTTTGATGAGAACGCCTGCGTTGTCATCAACAACGATGGTTCGCCCGTCGGCACCCGTATCTTCGGGCCCGTCGCTCGCGAGCTTCGTGACAAGAAGTACATGAAGATCGTCTCGCTCGCTCCCGAGACCCTGTAGTTAGGGGAGATATATGTATATCAAGAAGGGCGATAAGGTCCAGGTTCTCTCTGGTAAGGATCGCGGCAAGCAGGGCGTTGTCCTGCGTGCTCTCCCCGCCGAGAACAAGGTCGTTGTCGAGGGCGTTTCGGTCGTCAAGAAGGCCGTCAAGCCCAACGCTGCCAACCAGCAGGGCGGCATCGTTTCGCAGGAGGCTCCCATCGACGCCTCCAACGTCAATCTCGTCTGCCCCGAGTGCGGTAAGGTTACCCGCGTCGGTCACGAGAAGGACGGCAAGAACAAGCTGCGCGTCTGCAAGAAGTGCGGCCACAAGTTCTAAGCTGCCCGCAACATCAAGTTGCTAGCAAAGGCCCGGATGCCACGGCACCCGGGCCTTTTTCTATCCCTACTCATTGGGGATAGACTTAAATGAGTGCCGTTGAAACGCTGGTAGCTGGGGACGTTCCCTTTGTGCCGGCAGTTAGGGAAGTCCCTATATGCCGGCAGTTTGGGACAGTCCTTTGATGGCTGCGCCCCCCAGAGGGGTGGAGTAATACAGCCTACTCTGTCTTTTATGGCTATGGTGTTCCGTTCCTTTATGTTTCACAAGGATTGTCGCATGCGCATTATCGCGCATAGACTTGCGCGATAATGCGCATAGCCGCGCAAATATCTGCCAACTATGGCTAAATAATGACCGATAAGCAAATAGACACGCAAACACGAGCAAATACGCGCGCGATTGTGCGAATATAGGGTTGTTTGAAATGAAGGACTTCCGATGACTTAGGAGGCACATCATGGCAGATTCCAAACAGGCTCCGCTCGACGCCGAAGCAGCCGCTAAGGTGGCATTTGCCTCGGTCCAGGACAAGCCATTCCCCAACGATATTTTTACTGCCCCCGAGCTCCGCTGGGCAGTGATCGGTTGCGGTGTTATCGCCAACCAGATGGCCCAGTCTCTCGCTCTTGCCGGTCGCAAGCTTGCGGGCGTCGCCAACCGTACACTGTCCAAGGCTCAGGCTTTTGCCGAGCAGTATGGCATCGAGAAGGTCTATGAATCGGTTGAGGACCTCTACGCCGATCCGGGCATCGACGCCGTCTATATCACCACGCCGCACAACACGCATATCACCTATCTGCGTGACGCGCTGGCCGCCGGCAAGCACGTGCTCTGCGAGAAAGCCATTACCCTCAATTCCGCTGAGCTCGACGAGGCGCGTGCCATCGCCGACGAGCACAACGTCGTCCTCATGGACGCCACCACGGTGCTTCATATGCCCTTGTATCAAGAGCTGCGCCGTCGCATGGATGCCGGCGAGTTTGGTCGCATGAACCTCGCCCAGCTCAACTTTGGTAGCTACAAGGAGTACGGCGATCTGACCAATCGCTTCTACAACCGCAACCTTGCTGGCGGTGCCATGCTCGACATTGGCGTGTATGCCCTGTCCGTCATGCGTCTCTTTATGGCAAGCCAGCCCGCTGAGGTCGTTTCACTGGGCAACACCTGTGAGACCGGTGTTGACGTTGCGGGCGGCATCGTCTGCCGTAATGCCGAACAGCAGCTGGGCGTGGTGAGCCTTACGCTCCACTCCAAGCAGCCCAAGCGCTCGATCATTAGCTTCGACAAGTGTTATATCGAGGTCAACGAATATCCGCGTGCCGATCACGCGACCATCGTGTGGACTGCCGACGGCCACCGCGAGGAGGTCCACGCTGGCACCGAGGCCTACGCACTGTGCTACGAGATGGCCGATCTTGAGAAGGCCGTTGCCGGCGACGACTCTAAGCGTGAGCTTCTGGGCTATGCTTCTGATGTTATGGAGCTGATGACCAAGCTACGCGCCGACTGGGGAGTCGTGTACCCCGAGGAGGAGTAAGCGATGCTAGCGGAAGATAGGCTCAACGCGATCGTGTCGATGGTTCAGCAGACCGGCTCGGTTACCGTGCCGGAGCTTGCCGAAGCCCTGGGCGTGACGGCGTCTACCATTCGGCGCGACCTGCAGACGCTCGACCGAGCACACCGTATCGCCAAGGTGCACGGAGGCGCGACAAGTCTGGAGCGCGCGCACGTGACGCGCGACCTAACGCTTAATGAGCGCAGCGACCTCCATAACGACGACAAGGAGCGTATCTGCGCCCGTGCGGCGGCGCTGGTAGAGCCCGAGAGCTTTGTGTACATCGATTCGGGTTCGACGACGCTCAGGCTCATCGAGCATCTTCCGCATCTCGAAGGGGTCACCTATGTGACTGATTCCGTGCTCCATGCTCAGCATCTCGCTTTGCGCGGCATGCGTACCGTGGTGCTGGGCGGCGAGCTCAAACCCGAGACCGAGGCGCTCGTTGGCCCCGATGCCTTGGCAACTCTAGACCGCTACAACTTCAACTGCGGCTTTTGGGGCTCTAACGGCATTGCCGCCGAGCAGGGCTTCACGGCGCCCGATATCGAGGAGGCACAGGTCAAGCGCATCTCGATGCGCCATACGGCCAAACGCTTCGTAATCTCTGATGCCAGCAAATTTGGCATGGTGGCACCCGTCAAGTTCGCGGACTTCCGTGACGCAACGATTATTACCGCAGGCGATGTCCCTGCCAAGTACCGGGCAATGGACAACGTCGTCACGGTCTAGCGGCGGGGCAAGGTCAAAACCATTTAGTTTTCTCAATAGAAAAGCGGCAACGTCCATCACGGGCGTCGCCGCTTTCGTTGTCTGCCGGTTTGTCTAAGTCTGTAACAACTGGACCGTTAAAAGTGGGCTAGGTGTTACAGATCGAGATACTTACGAACCGCGCCGTCCCTTTGTCTCAATCTGTAACATCTGGGACTGATTTTGCCGAGTTACTGTTACAGATTGAGATTATTCCCTTGAGGGGATTCGAATGTCTCGATCTGTAACAGATAGACCGCAAAATGGGCTTCAGCTGTTACAGATCGAGATGTTTGGGAATCCGGCAGGGCCATCGCGGCAAAACCACCACAAAGGTGCCTGTCCCCTTTGTGGTGGTTTAGGGCTCCCAGGGGCAAGGGGCTTCGATGTGGATGTGCTCGCCGGTTACGGGATGCGTAAAGGACACGCTGTGGGCATGGAGCATGAGGCCGCAGGGGCGCGGCGTTCCGTACAGGTCGTCGCCAACCAGGGGATGATGCTCGCTTGCCAGGTGCACGCGAATCTGATGCTTGCGGCCGGTGAGCAGCTCGACATCAATATACGAGCGCGTGGGCAGGCCTCGACGGCTCTTAAGACGCTTGAGCACCTTTACGCGTGTTTGAGACGGCTTGCCGCTGGCGCCGACGCGCATCTTGCGACTGTCGTGACGGTCGCGGGCGATGGGCTTGTCGATGAGCTTTTCGTTCCAGTCGATCTTGCCCTCGGCCAGCGCCAGGTAGTGCTTTTCGAACGCGTGGTCGATGATCATCTGGTCAAAGGCGGGCTGCGTCTGCTTGTCGAGTGAGAACAGCACCACGCCGGTGGTGTCACGGTCCAAGCGGTTGAGCGGCTGCATGTCGGTCGCGGCAAAGCCGTCGCCCATCGCCAGCAGCAGGTCGCTGGCGTAGTCGGTGAGTGTACGCTCGCCGGTGCCATCGCCGTGGACGATCATACCGGCAGGCTTGTCGATGGCCATGAGCCAGGCGTCGCAGTAGAGGACTTGAGGTTCTTCGTTCACGTGTAAGCCTTTCAGTTAGCTGATTCCGACAAACATGCAGCCCGAGGTCGCCCCGCGTAGGCGGGCGGCGGGCTTGCGACCGGCCTGCGCGGCCTCGACGGCGCGACGGACGCGGGCGACGGCACGGCCCACCTCATCCGTCTCGAGCAGCGTTCCGTCCACCATGAGACGGCGCACGCCGGCGTCGAGCAGCTGTGGAACCTGCGGTGTGAGGTCGATGGGGTAGGCGTCGTACAGGCGAGAGCGGCCGTGGATGTCGGTGCGGACGGGCATGACCTTTCCGTCGATATTCTTGAGCGAGAGCTTACGGGCACGCAGGCGGCAGTTGGCGCAATCGTGGATACAGCCGTTGGCAACCTGTAGAATGCAATGCTCGCTTGTCATGACGCGCGGACGGCCAAAGACGGTGATGCCCAGAGCCGCGGGCGCGGCGGCGCCGAGCGAGACAATCTCGTCGAGCGTGATCTCGGGCGAGAGCCAAAACGCGCCGGCTCCGCGCTCGGCGAGTGCCTCCATGCAGGGCGCGTTGTGCACCGGCAGGCAAGAGCGAATCTCGGCCGTGGCGCCAACCTGGGCGGCCAGGGCAAGCTCGGAGATATTGCCGACGGCGACGGTGGCCCCGGCATTGATCCAGGGATCGACGCGCTCGTGGTCGACGGCGCGGCAGACCTCGTCGAGTACGGGCACGACGCCCTGCTCAAATGCATCGGCAGGGGAGAGTCCGACAGCCTCGAGCGCGTCGGTGGTCATATAGATGCGCGTGGCGCCCTCGGCGCGAGCTGCCTCGGCGGCTTCGAGCGTGGTGACGGCGGCGCAAATCTGCGGCTCATCGCGGTAATGCTCGGGCATGGCGCGCGTACATTTGTCGAGCACTGGCAACTCGAGTGTTTTCGCGCGCTCCTCGTACGGCGCCAGAATGGCCTCTTCCAGCGCCTTGCAAGCGGCGGCGCGCACCTTATGTACGGCGGAGAAACCCATGCCACAGCCCTCATCGAGCGCCACCTCAAAGCTCGCAGCCTCAAAGGGAGAGGAACCCATGCGGCCGACGTGCTCAACCAGGTCTGCCGCCTCGACGGCGCGGGTCTTGGCGGCCTCGACGGTGAAGCCCGTGGCGGCGGCGGTGAGCGTGGGGTTGTCACAGCAGGTGAGTGTGACGGTAAACGGCTCGCCCAGGCGCGCCACGACGGACACATCAACAGCTCGGCGGCGCAGCACATCGCGCTTGAGCGCGGCGCCGGCGGCGTCGATGGCACACTGGCTGCGAATCACGCGGACGCGGCAGCCCTCGGGCATGCTACGGGGCACGCGACACTCGATAACATCGCCGGCAGCGGCATCATCGGCGGCGATGGTGGTCAGGAATTGGTCGAACTCATCGTCGTGGCGAAGCTCCAGCAGGTCGCCCTTGCCCACGGGCTCAAACAACTCAATGCGGGCGATGGCGGCGCGGCGACGGCGGTCGTCGGGCTTGAGGCCGCGCACATCGCGGTTGGCCAGGCGGCTGCCCAGCACCGTGCCCACGATCTGG
>UQTN01000064.1 GCA_900543945.1 uncultured Collinsella sp.
CCGCGCCCAAGCCCGCCTCGCCCGCGCCCAAGTCGTCTGACCTGGGCAAAGCCCCCTGGTTACGCTCCGACAACCCTGCCGGCGCTCCTGCCACGGGCAAGCTCCCGACCGAGCCCGCGCCCCGTGCGCCCGAGCGCTCTGCCGCTCCCAAATCTCAGCCTGTCGCGTCGTCTGCGCCGTGGGAATCCGAGCAGGTGCCCTACGACGACGCCATGGTCGGCGGCTTCGCGGGCGATGCGAGCGGGGACGATCTTCCTCCATTCGACGTGCCGGGTGCGGCGTCCGCGCCCAAGTCCGCTGTAGCTGCCCCCAAAGAGGAGGACGCTCCTGCAGCTCCCTGGGAGTCCAATCCCGGCGCGGGCAGTCCCTTCGGCCATCAAGGCGCAGCCCCAAGCATCCCGCAGACCGAGGACGAGGCCAAAGCCCTCATCCGCAGCGTCTTCGGCCAGTCCACCATCTTCAAGCCGGTGGAGTAGCTGCGCAGGCGGGTATACTGCTCAAGAAGAGATCTCTTTGTCCGGGCGCATCTGTATTTCGGACATGTGTAGCGTGGTGCCGTGTATGTCGCATTCGAGCAGACAGGTACGTGACGGTCGGCCTAGGATGCTGAGGTCGATGCGATACGTCGCATGGCTGTCTGCGTACTCGACTTGTTCGGCGCTGACGATTGCTCCGATTGTCAGATAGTCACCTGGCTCGGCATCGACTATCTTGGAGTCTTTTATCTCGACCTTGAACTCTTGGTAGAGGGACGGGCTGTTGTAGTAAACGGTTCGGGTTCCGTCGGTGCATTCATCGGTCGCTTCCCATTTGACGACGGGCTGGTCCGAGCTGGCTATCAGCAGTTCTGCTCCAAAAGCTATGGCATGGGTGATGACAACCAGCAATGCCCAGCCGACAAAGAGATAGAGAACCACATATGCAACGGGGTGTTTTGAGCGGATGTTTTGGAGCGCGTCGGGGGCATTCATGGGGCACCTCAAATTGCTATCTTTGACAATCAAATTTTACCATGCCGTCATGAGTGCCACCTCGAGCGGCGGTTTAGCATTTTGCTATCTAGCTGGATGCAGAAAATGCCGGGTTCCGGCCCTGCTAGATAGATCTTGAGATATTATGCAAGTGTGAATTATTCGACATTGCATAATTCGGGAGTGCATAATGTTTGTCGGACGCGAAGCAGAGCTTGCAAAACTCGAATCCCTTTATGAGCAGCGTTCATTTCAGATGGCCGTCGTGTACGGTCGTCGACGCGTGGGAAAGACGACGCTGATTAACGAGTTCTGCCGCGGTAAAAGGACGTTCTCGTTTACCGCTCTCGAGCAAAGCGACGCCGACAACCTTGCGGATTTTAATCGTGCTATCACTAGCTTTTTCAATCTCCCCGCATCGATTGGCGGGTTCTCTTCCTGGACTGACGCGCTTTCCTTCATCGCCGACCGAGCGCGCACCGAGCGGTTTGTCTTTGTGTTCGACGAGTTTCCCTATGCGGCGATGCGCAACGAGGCGCTGCCCTCGATTTTCCAGGTCGCCATCGACCGGGCCTTCAGGGAAACGAACGCATTTCTCATTCTTTGCGGCAGCAATCAGGGTTTTATGGAAAGCAATGTGCTGGGACGCAAAAGCCCCCTGTTTGGCCGGCGCACGGCTCAAATCAAGGTGCGCGACCTTGGATTTAGGGATGCAGCCAAGATGCTTCCGGGTCTGAGCGCTCATGAGGCTTTTAAATTTTACGGCTGCTTTGGCGGTGTCCCGTACTATCTGCAGCAGCTGGATTCGAGCATGGGACTCAAGGAGAATCTGGCCCGGCTTTACTTCGATCCCATGGGGTTTCTCTATGGCGAGCCTGAGGGCCTGATTCGTCAGGAGTTTCAGGAGCCGGCAATGTATAACTCGATTTTGCGGGCTGTGGCTGCCGGTGCAAACCGCGCAAAGCAGATCGCAGATCGCGTGGGTGTTGCCCAGACAACGTTGCCCCGCTATCTCAAGGCACTGGAATCGGTGGGAATTATCGAAAAGGTCGTTCCGTTTGGCGAGAGTGTCGAAACCAGCAAGCGCGGAATCTATCGGCTTTCCGAGCCGTGCTATGCATTTTGGTTCCGGTTCGTCATGCCGTATTCGTCCGATATCGAGGCCGGTTTGGGCCAGGCAGTTGTCAACGCGCTTCCAGAAGAGCAACTGAACGAATACCTGGGTCATCGGTTTGAGGCGTTGTGTGCCGAGTGGCTGGTTGAGCAGGCGAAACAGGGCAAGTTGCCAATTCCGGCAACGGCAGTGTCGTCGTGGTGGGGAACGAATCCCGACAAACGGGCTCAGGATGATATCGATGTTTTAGCTGCCGATCGGGTGTCAAAGCGTCTGGTGATCGGGGAGTGCAAATACAGGGAATCGTTTGACGAGTCGTCAGAGATTGACGACCTCGAAAGTAAACGAGGCCTGGTAAAAGGGTTCACCGCCTCTCATTTCATGCTGTTTTGCAAGCATGATGTGAGCGCCGCGACAAAAAAGAAGCTCGCCGCACGCGAAGATTGGCAAATCGTCACGCTCAAGGACATGTATATCGACTGAGGTAGCGTGACCACCCCGCTCGCTTGCCCCGCGCCGTGGTACGATTTTTGAGTTTGAAAGTCCCGTCGCGCTCCGGCTGCCCTTGCAGCTTGTCGCGCGGCCGCACGTAAAGGAGCCATCATGGCCGGTATGAACATGCAGCAGATGATGAAGCAGGCTCGCAAGATGCAGGAGCAGCTTGCCGCCGCGCAGGAAAACCTTAAGTCCCAGACCGTTGACGCCTCTGCCGGCGGCGGCATGGTCAAGGTGACCGTTAACGGCGAGATGGAGCTCGTCAACCTCACCATCGATCCCGATACGCTCGATCCCGAGGACGTCGATATGCTGCAGGACATGATCATGGCTGCCGTCAACGAGGCCGTCCGCGGTGTCAACGAGCTCGCCAACAAGCAGATGGGCGCCATCACCGGCGGCCTCAACATCCCGGGCATGCCGTTCTAAGACGCGCATATATATGAGTGCCAACCATAGTCTGCAAAAATTGCTCGATGAGCTGGGCCGTCTGCCGGGCATTGGTCCCAAGTCGGCCCAGCGCATCGCCTATTACCTGCTCGAGGCCGATGCCGAGGAGGCGCGCCGCCTGGCCGAGGCCATCCTGGAGGTTAAGCAGGAGGTTCACTTTTGCAGCCGCTGCTTTAACTACGCCACGGCCGACGAGTGCTCCATCTGCCAGGATTCGATGCGCGATACCACTCGCATTTGCGTGGTGGGCGAGCCGCGCGATGTCCAGGCGATCGAGCGCACGGGCAGCTACCACGGTCTCTACCACGTATTGGGCGGCGTGATCAGTCCCATGGACAAGATCGGCCCCGAGCAGCTGCACATTCGCGAGCTGCTGGCACGCTTGGGCCACGAGGACATCCACGAGGTCATCATCGCCACCAACCCCAATATTGAGGGCGAGACCACGGCGAGCTACCTGGCCCGCACTATCAAGCCGCTGGGCGTCGAGGTGTCGCGTCTGGCGAGCGGCCTGCCCGTGGGCGGCGACTTGGAGTATGCCGACGAGCTTACGCTTGGACGCGCCATCGAGGCCCGTCGCACGATTTAGGTGGCGAGTCTGCTCCTGCCGTATGTCTTCATTGCGACGCACGGGGTAGTCATAATTCCCCGTGCGACTGTAAGTTTGTTGTGCAACAAAGATGCTTTATATCCGCTTATCGCATGGATGCTTCCACTCGCATCCTTAATTTGCCCATTCGTTGCGCAACCTTTTGGGTTCGCTGATACACTCAAATATGGATTCGAATGAATGCGCCGCTCCCGAGCGGCGTGTTTTGTTGGAGGAGAACGCATGCGGCCCGGTGGCACTCAGACAAAGCGCGGCGCCGCGATGCGCATGCGACGCCGACTGGGCTTGGCGCCGCGGGCGTACGCACTGCTGTCTTGCTCGCTGGTACTGGTCATAGCTGGCGTTTCTGTCTATGGCATGACCGTGCCGTCCATGATGCAGGCGCATGCCGCACGCGAACCGCGCGTGGGGCATGAAGTCAAAAGCGATCTGGGCACCACGACTGGATATGCTTGGGCAAGTGTGGTCGCGCATATTGTGTTTGGCACTGACGACGCGGACGGCGCCGAGGCCCCGGACAACGAAGTCACGCTTGCCAATGGTAAAACCATCGTGCTCACCAACACCAAGATCATCGATCGGTTGTCCAACAATAGCGTGGCGGCAACGGTGAATAAGGTCGAGCAGCAGAAGGAGCAGGACGCCCAGCAGTCCGGAAAGCCCGGTAGCTCGGATACTTCTGGCTCCGGCTCGGATTCATCGAGTTCGGGCGGCGGCTCTGGGTCGGGTTCCTCTACTGGAGGGTCTGGAAACGGCGGATCGACGGGCGGCAACACTGATAACGATGCAAACTCCGGCGGCCTTTCCGCTGCTGAGGAAGAGAGCATTCACCGTTGGCTTGTGACCAAGTACAACATGCTCGACGGCTATGTTTCTCGTGCCAATGACGTGGTTTCGACCTATAACTCTACGGGAGATCCCAGGCCGTGCGACAGCCTGGTCGGGGAGATGTTTGTCATTCGAGCCGAGTTCGGTCGTCAGACATTCTCGCCCCGGTCAAAGTGGTATCAGCAGTATGCCAATCTGTGGGGCTGTTACACCAACCTGTGTCAATGGGTCGGCCATTACGGCGATGATGACGTCGCGCTCGGTAACTTCAACAATAACGTGGCGGCGCTTGCCCTATGATGACCGATCTTGCATCCACCACACCACAATCGCTCGGTCGCGATCCCATGGTCGGCCTGCGCCTGACGCGTGTCGACGGGTTTGAGCCGGCCATTGCGCTCGGTCAGGACGAACTGCCTGCCTATCTGCGTCGTTTTACGATGCTGTTTGCCGACGATGCCACCATGCGCCGTGGCGGCATCGGCCGCGTAACGCGCGCCGTCAACGCCCAAGGCGAGGCCGTGGCGCTCAAGCAGCTCATCTTGCCGACGCGCGATGAGTTTGACGACGATGCAACTCACGAGGCACTGGTCGCCAAGTTCAAGGCGGCGTTTCGCGAGGAATATGAATGCCATCGCGCCCTTTCGGGCCTTAAGGGCTTTCCCCGCCTCTATGGCTGGGGCGAGGTCGACGGTGTGCCTGCAATTGTCATGGAATGGGTCGAGGGCGAGACGCTCGCCCGCTTGCGCTCGCGCTTTGCCGTGGACGATGCCGGCCGCCTATCGCCGCTTGTGGCGGCGCGCTTGGGGCGCGACCTGTTCGACCTGCTCTGCCGCATGAGCCTGGTGGGGGAGGGCTTTGTCCATCGCGATATCTCGCCCGCTAATATTATGGTGCGTACGGCGCGCCTGCCGCTTGACCGGCAGCTTGCCGAGGGCACCTTTGACCTGTGCCTGATCGACTTTGGCTCATCGCTGGCGCTCGAGCCTGCATCGGCCGTGGCCGGTGCCGGCGGCAAGGCATCCTTTACCGAGCGCTATGCCACGCTGCGCCGCGCGACGGTGGCCTACGCTCCGCCCGAGATGCTCACCGACGATATTCCCGACCTGCGCGCTTTGCGTATGTCGCCGGCGATTGACGTCTATGCCGCGGCAAGCACGGTTTACGAGCTCATTGCCGGCGCCGCGCCATACGAAGCCGCGCCGAGCACTTCGGGCACCTCGGGTTCGCGCAAAAAGACGCGCGACATCGCCAGCCCCTACCGTCTCAAGATGGACACGCTGCCCGACTATCCCATTGGTGCCCATGCGCCCGGTTGCGATTTGACTCAGCTGCTTCGTCGTGAGCCCGATGTGGCGCTCGCTGCGGCCGAGCAGGCCCAGCAGCTGGGGCTTGAGCCGGATTCCGAGGAGCTACGCGATGCGCTGGCGTTTGTCGATGCCCAGCTGTTCAACGTGGTGATGGCCTGTCTGTCCAGCCATCAAAAAGATCGTCCCGAGCCGGCGGCGGTCGAGGCGGCGCTCTCGGCGTTTTGTGAACACTATGCGCAAAATGTCGGTCGTTCGCTCCGCGGCGAGCCGCTCACGCCGTGCCCCATGGATGCGTCTGGCCGCGCGGTTCGTCGCGCGCTGATGGTCGGCGCGACGGTCGTCTGTGGCGTGGTTTGGGCTGTGGTCGTGGTTTCGGCCGCGCTGCTGGCGTCGGGCGCTCGCGTGACGGCGACTTTGGGATCGCTCATGTGGTCTGGGTCGCTACCGGGTATTATTGCCGCACTGGCGTTGGCGCTGCCGGGCATAGCCGGCGTTGCCGCGGGGGCACTTGCGCGTGATCGGCGCTCGGGGTTCCTGCAGGGTGTGCTTGCGCTTTCTGCCTGCGAGGTTCCGGTGCTGGTTGTGGCTGCATGTAGCGTATTTTTCCAACGCGCCGTGATGGGCGGCCTTGTTGCCGCTCTGGTTGCAACCTATACGCTTACGTGGTTTTTGCTTGCGATGGGCTTTGCCTTTGAACTTCCCGTTTCGGCACCGCGACGCACAAAAGCCCAGATGGCGACTCCGCTTGCCGGTGGAGCCGCAGTTGCCCGTACTTTTGGCGGACCTGTCGAAGTACCGTCCGATTCTATTTCTACGACCAAGGAGGCCTAGGTCATGGCATCTCAAGTTGAGCTCACCCCATGCGGGGCCATGTTTGACATCTTTAAGCGCGCGGCGCATCTGAGCCATATCGAGCTGTGCGGCTTGGTGCTTTCGTCCCGTCCGCTCGCCGACGGCCGCAGCCCGCAGAGCCGAGCCGCCGATCGCTCTTGGGTTTCCCGCTTTATCGTTCGCGCGCCGGTCGGCACGCTTCAGCAGCGCTACTTTGCCGAATACGGTACCTCGGCTGCGCGTATTATGTCGCAACTGGCCCTGCGCCAGCGCAATCCCATGGACTCCACGGCTGTGATCAATATGGTGTGCGGCCCTGCAGGTGAACCGATGGTACGCGCGCTCGAAGAGTGCCACCAGGACACGAATCTCTATCGCAACGCGCTCGATCGCCTGTCCCAGGCGGCGGAACTCATGCCCGCCGAGCGCGCCGAGGCCGTGCTGGTGCTGTTTGTCGCCGTCGGTTGTTCGGCGGATGTGCGGTCCTCGGTGAACTATGCCATCGACTACGCGCACGCGACCTGTGGCGGAGGCACATCCACGCCGCGTTCTCTTGGCATGTCGATGACCGCGGGCGAACGCGAACCCGCCCCGGCGCACCCCTTGGGCTTGCTGCGCGTACAAAACAGTTTTGTCGTGAGCGCCCCGCGCTGGATTCAGCCGAGCGAGCAGGGTGTTGAGATTGGCGCGCTGGCCACTGGTGAGGGCGATATTACCGACGTCGGCGACGATGTCTCGGCCCGCCATGCCCATATCTGGTGCGATGCTCAAAATATCTGGCACGTCGAGGACTTGTCGTCCACCAACGGAACCGTGGTGGTAAACGGGGCCACGCGCGTCTGCATTCAGGTCGAGCCCGGCCGTTCCGCCCAACTCAATCCCGGCGACGAGCTCAAGCTCGGCGAATCCACTACCTACGCCATCCTCTTCGGTGCCCTCTAGCCAGTCCCGCCAAATGGTCCCTCCGTCCCCAAGGGACCATTTTTGCCCTTGGCAGTCACCCAAGGTAAACCTTTACCGCCCGCCTATATTTGCCGAAATTACACTTGAAGGCGGGGTACAATAAACCCGCATGCGGATTTCCGTTGCGGGCGCTTCCCATCGCCGGGGCGTGCCCGGGAGCATCCGGCATGCGGCCTTTGCGGCGCTCGGTCATGTGCAAGACGGGCGGTCGGGTCTGTGGGGCGCGTCAGTTGCCCCTCGCCTCGGCATGTCTTCTCTCCACGCCACGTACCTGCTGCTGAGCCTGCCTGCCAGATGATTGGAAGCAACAGCGTAAATCCCATCACGCCAACATCCCGGCGATCGCCGGGGCCTGTATACCTATATGAGAGGAGAGGGGTATATGGCGCGTAAGTTTAAGTCTATGGACGGCAACGAGGCGGCCGCATATGTTTCGTATGCGTACACCGAGGTAGCGGGAATCTATCCCATTACGCCGTCCAGCCCGATGGCCGACCATGTCGACCAGTGGGCGGCCCAGGGTCGCAAGAACATCTTCGGCACCCCGGTCAAGGTCGTCGAGATGGAGTCCGAGGCAGGTGCGGCCGGTACCGTTCACGGTTCGCTGGGCGCCGGTGCTCTGACCACCACCTACACGGCTTCTCAGGGTCTGCTCCTGATGATCCCGAACATGTACAAGATCGCGGGCGAGCAACTCCCGGGCGTCTTCCACGTCTCCGCGCGTTGCGTCGCTTCCCACGCCCTGAACATTTTTGGCGATCACTCCGACGTCATGGCCTGTCGTCAGACCGGCTTCGCCATGCTCGCCGAGGGCAACGTCCAGGAGGTCATGGACCTCTCGCCGGTGGCTCACCTTGCCGCCATCGAGGGTAAGACCCCGTTCCTTAACTTCTTCGACGGCTTCCGCACCAGCCACGAGATCCAGAAGGTCGCCATGTGGGACTACAAGGATCTGGCCGAGATGTGCGACATGGACGCCGTCCAGGCTTTCCGCGACCACGCGCTCAACCCTGAGCACCCGCATACCCGCGGCAGCCACGAGAACGGCGACATCTTCTTCCAGAACCGCGAGGCCTGCAACAAGGTCTACGACGAGCTTCCCGCCGTCGTCGAGGGCTACATGAAGAAGATCAACGAGAAGCTCGGCACCGATTACGGCCTGTTCAACTACTACGGCGCTCCCGATGCTGATCGCGTCGTCGTGTGCATGGGCTCCTTCTGCGACGTGCTCGAGGAAGTCATCGACTACCTCAACGCTCACGGCGAGAAGGTCGGCCTGGTCAAGGTTCGCCTGTTCCGTCCGTTCTCCATCAAGCACTTTGTCGATGTTCTCCCCGAGACCGTCCAGAAGATCGCCGTCATGGACCGTACCAAGGAGCCGGGTTCCATCGGCGAGCCGCTCTACCAGGACGTCGTCTCCGCTCTCTACGAGGCTGGCAAGACGGGCATCAAGGTTGTCGGCGGCCGTTATGGCCTGGGCAGCAAGGACACGCCTCCCGCGTCCGCGTTCGCTGTCTTCGAGGAGCTCAAGAAGGACGAGCCCAAGCGCGAGTTCACCATCGGCATTGTCGATGACGTGACCAACCTGAGCCTGCCCGAGGCCGAGGATGCGCCCAACACCGCAGCCCCCGGCACCATCGAGTGCAAGTTCTGGGGTCTGGGTGGCGACGGTACCGTCGGCGCCAACAAGAACTCGATCAAGATCATCGGCGACCACACCGACAAGTACGTTCAGGCCTACTTCCAGTACGACTCCAAGAAGACCGGCGGCGTTACCGTCTCGCACCTGCGCTTTGGTGATTCCCCGATTCGCTCGCCGTATTACGTGACCAAGGCCGACTTTGTCGCCTGCCACAACCCCAGCTACATCGTCAAGGGCTTCAAGATGGTCCGCGACGTCAAGCCGGGCGGCACCTTCCTGGTCAACTGCCAGTGGAGCGACGAGGAGTTCGCCGAGCACATGCCCGCCGTGGCCAAGCGCTACATCGCGAACAACAACGTCAACGTCTACCTGATCGACGCTATCGACCTGGCCGCTAAGGTCGGCATGGGCAAGCGCACCAACACGGTGCTCCAGTCCGCCTTCTTCGCGCTGGCCAAGGTCCTGCCCGCCGAGGACGCCCTGCAGTACATGAAGGACGCGGCTACCAAGTCCTACATGAAGAAGGGCCAGGCTATCGTCGACGCCAACCACAAGGCCATCGATGCCGGCGCTACCGCCTTCCGTAAGTTCGAGGTTCCGGCCGACTGGGCTACCGCCGAGGATGCCGCTCCCGTCGAGCTCTCCGAGGAGACCAAGTCCGCTATCGCCCAGCAGGTCAAGAACCTGCTCGAGCCCATCGATCGCATGGACGGCGACAGTCTGCCTGTTTCCGCCTTCGTCGGTTGCGCCGACGGCCAGTTTGAGCTGGGCGCCTCCGCATACGAGAAGCGCGGCGTCGCCGTGGTCGTTCCCCACTGGGACGAGACCAAGTGCATCCAGTGCAACCAGTGCGCCTATGTGTGCCCGCATGCCACCATCCGTCCGTTCGCGATGACCGAGGACGAGGCTGCCGCCGCGCCCGAGGCTACCCGCACGCTCGACGCCATGGGCCCCAAGGCCAAGGGCATGAAGTTCACCATGGCCGTGTCCCCGCTCGACTGCATGGGTTGCACCAACTGCGTCAAGGTTTGCCCCAAGGGCGCCCTCGAGATGGTTCCCACCGAGCAGGAGATGGACCAGCAGCCCGTTTGGGACTACATGGTCGAGAACGTCTCCGAGAAGAAGGAACTCATCGCGGCCAACGTCAAGGGCAGCCAGTTTAAGCAGCCCTACCTGGAGTTCTCCGGCTCCTGCGCCGGCTGCGCCGAGACCGCCTATGCACGTCTGGTGACCCAGGTCGCCGGCGACCGCATGTTCATCTCCAACGCCACCGGCTGCTCCTCCATTTGGGGCAACCCCGCTGCCACCGCTCCTTACTGCAAGGACAAGGACGGTCACGGCCCGGCGTGGAACAACTCCCTGTTCGAGGACAATGCCGAGCACGGTCTGGGCATGGCCGTTGGCTATGAGGCCGTTCAGCACAAGCTGATCGCCGCTACCCAGGACATCATCGCTGCCGATGGTCCGTCCGATGAGCTCAAGGCCGCCGGCCAGGCTTGGATCGACTCCGTCAACGACGCCGAGGCCTCCAAGACCGCTGCCGCTGCCTACGTTGCCGAGCTCGAGAAGTGCGGCTGCGACGCTTCCAAGGCGATCCTCGCCGACAAGGCTTACCTCACCAAGAAGTCCTTCTGGATCTTCGGCGGCGACGGTTGGGCCTACGACATCGGCTTCGGTGGCCTGGACCACGTCCTGGCTTCCGGCCACAACGTCAACGTCTTCGTCTTCGACACCGAGGTCTACTCCAACACCGGCGGTCAGGCCTCCAAGGCCTCGAACCTGGGCCAGGTCGCTCAGTTCGCCGCTGCCGGTAAGGTGACCAAGAAGAAGTCCCTGGCCGAGATCGCCATGAGCTACGGCTACGTCTACGTGGCGCAGGTCGCCATGGGCGCCAACCCGGCTCAGACCCTCAAGGCCATTCACGAGGCCGAGGCCTACGACGGCCCGTCCCTCATCATCGGCTACAGCCCCTGCGAGATGCACTCCATCAAGAAGGGTGGCATGCAGAACTGCCAGGCCGAGATGAAGAAGGCTGTCGAGTGCGGTTACTGGAACCTCTTCCGCTTCAACCCCGAGGCTGCTGCCGGCAAGAAGTTCTCGCTCGATTCCAAGGAGCCCGCGGGCGGTTATCAGGAGTTCCTGATGAACGAGGCCCGTTACGCTTCGCTGACGCGTTCCTTCCCCGAGCGCGCCGAGGAGCTCTTCAAGGAGAACGAGCAGGCCGCTATGGATCGCTACGCTCACCTGCTGAAGCTCAAGACGGTGTACAACGAGGCCTAAGTCTCCCACCGCAGGATCTGAGGGCTGACCTTCGCGGACGTCCTCGGACATGAAAGAACCCCCGCTGCGCACTACGTGCGGTGGGGGTTCTTTCGTCCTGCGGAGTGTCCGCGAAGG
>UQTN01000065.1 GCA_900543945.1 uncultured Collinsella sp.
GCCACCTCCACCGGCGTCGAGGGCGTCTGGGCTGCGGGCGACTGCCGCCGCGGTCCTGCCACCGTGGTCGAGGCTATTGCCGACGCCGCCGAGGTCGCCCGTGCCATCGCCGGCGTGGACTTTAACAAGTACGCCGACTGCAACGAGCAGGCCGGTCGCGAGGACACCTGCTACGAGCGCAAGGGGTCGCTGTGCCGTGACAAGCGCAACTGCACCAAGACCCGCTGCCTGGGCTGCGGCTCGGTGTGCGAGGCCTGCTGCGACGTGTGCCCCAACCGCGCCAACGTGGCCATTAAGGTGCCGGGCCTGGCCAAGCATCAGGTCGTTCATGTCGATGGCATGTGCAACGAGTGCGGCAACTGCGCCGTGTTCTGCCCCTACCAGGAGGGTCGTCCCTACAAGGACAAGCTCACCCTGTTCTGGAGCGAGCAGGACATGGAGAACTCCGAGAACGAGGGCTTCCTGGCCGTGGACGAGGATCACTTTAAGGTCCGCGTTGCCGGCACGGTCCGCACCGTCTCGGTCGATGCCGTCAACACCGGTCTGCCCGAGGCCGTCCGCCTGACCATCAAGGCCGTGCGCGACAGCTATCCGTACCTTCTTAAGAAATAGGCGAGTCTCTTATGGCCAAATCCATTCAACATAACGTGGCCTACGTTGCCTGCGGAAGCGGTTGCGCCTCCGCAGGCGGCGACGCCCGCTGTAGCGAAGGCTGCATTGGCTGTGGCGCTTGCGTCACGGCCTGTCCCCACGGCGCCATTGCGCTGGTCGACGGCGTCGCCCGCGTGGACCGCTCAAAGTGCACGGGCTGTGGCCTGTGCGGCATGGCGTGCCCGCAGCGCGTGATTGCCTTCGTTCCCGGCTACCAGAACATCTTGGTGCGCTGCAACAATACCGATAAGGGCGCCATTGCGCGCAAGATCTGCGACACGAGCTGCATCGGTTGCGGCATGTGCGCCAAAAAGTGCCCTGCCGGCGCTATCCGCATCGAGGACAACTGCGCCCATATCGACGGCGCGGACTGCCTGTCGTGCGGCATGTGTGCCGTCGTCTGCCCGCATGGCGCCATCCACGACCGCACCGGCATCGCCGCCGGCGTGTAGAAGGGAATCACCATGGCACAGGAATTCACTTTTACCGTTAACGGCGTCGAGCGCACGACGACCCAAAACAAACCGCTGCTGCGCTACCTGCGCGACGACCTGCACATTCACTCCGCCAAGGACGGCTGCTCCGAGGGCGCTTGCGGCACCTGCACCATTCATGTGGACGGTGCGGCCGTCAAGGCGTGCGTGCTGACCACCGCCCTTGCCGCCGGCCGCAACATCGTGACCGTCGAGGGCCTGCCCGAGGACGTGCGCGAGGCCTTTGTGTACGCCTTTGGCGCCGTGGGCGCCGTGCAGTGCGGTTTTTGCATCCCCGGCATGGTCATGGCGGGTGCGGCGCTGATCGCCGAGGACCCCGAGCCCACCGAGGAGCAGATTAAGTACGCCATCCGCGGCAACGTCTGCCGCTGCACCGGCTACAAGAAGATTATCGAGGGCATTTCGCTGGCCGCTGCGGTGCTCCGCGGCGAAAAGCAGATCGACGAGGACTTGGAGCGCGGCGACGACTACGGCGTGGGCAAGCGCGCCTTCCGTATCGACGTGCGCAAGAAGGTGCTCGGCGAGGGCAAGTATCCCGATGACATCGACGAGCTCGATCAGCCGGGTCTGACCTACGCCAGCGCCGTGCGCTCCAAGTATCCGCGCGCCCGCGTGCTCTCCATCGATACCTCCAAGGCCGAGGCCCTGCCCGGCGTGGTGGGCATCTTGCGCGCCGAGGATGTGCCGGTCAACCAGGTCGGCCACCTTATCCAGGACTGGGACGTCATGATCGCCCAGGGCGATATCACCCGCTGCGTGGGCGATGCCATCGTGCTGGTGGTTGCCGAGGATGAGGCGACGCTCGAGAAGGCCAAGAAGCTCGTAAAGATCGATTACGAGCCGCTGGAGCCCGTGCGTAACATTGTCGAGGCCAGGGCTGCCGACGCCCCGCGCCTGCACGACAGCTTCTTTGCCTTTGGCAACACGGTGGAGCTCAAGGACAACGTGTGCCAGAGCCGCCATGTGACGCGCGGCGACGCCGCCAAGGCGCTGGCAGAGAGCGCGTTTACCGTGACGCAGCGCTTTACCACACCCTTTACCGAGCATGCCTTCTTGGAGCCCGAGTGCGCCGTCGCCTTCCCGTACAAGAACGGCGTCAAGGTGCAGTCGACCGACCAGGGTGCCTACGACACGCGCAAAGAGTGTGCCCACATGTTTGGCTGGGATAACGAACCTGAGCGTGTGGTCGTTGAGACCATGCTCGTGGGCGGCGGCTTTGGCGGCAAGGAGGACGTGTCCATCCAACACCTGGCCGCGCTCGCCGCATATAAGTTCCAGCGTCCTGTGAAGTGCAAGCTCACGCGCGCTGAGTCGCTTGCGTTCCATCCCAAGCGTCATGCCATGGACGGCACCTTTACGCTGGGCTGCGACGCCGAGGGCAACTTTACCGGCCTGGATTGCGAGATCAACTTTGACACCGGCGCCTACGCGTCGCTGTGCGGCCCGGTGCTCGAGCGCGCCTGCACGCATGCCGTGGGCCCCTACAAGTACCAGAACACCGACATTCGCGGCTTTGGCTACTACACCAACAACCCGCCCGCCGGCGCGTACCGCGGCTTTGGCGTGTGCCAGTCCGAGTTTGCACTCGAGAGCCTGATTGACTTGCTGGCCGAGAAGGTCGGCCTGGATCCGTGGGAGATCCGCTACCGTAACGCCATCGAGCCGGGCGAGGTTTTGCCCAACGGCCAGATTGCCGATTGCTCCACGGCGCTTAAGGAGACGCTGCTCGAGGTCAAGGATGCCTACTATGCGCATCCCGGACACGCCGGTATTGCCTGCGCCATGAAGAACGCCGGCGTGGGCGTGGGCCTGCCCGATGCCGGCCGCTGCAAGATTCGCATCGAGGACGGCGTGGCTGTGGTCTATGCCGCCACGTCCGACATCGGCCAGGGCTGCAACACCGTCTTTTTGCAGGACGTTGCCGAGGCCTGCGGTCTGCCGCTGAGCTGCATTGCCAACGGCGAGTGCTCCACCGAGAACGCTCCCGACTCCGGCACCACGTCTGGTTCGCGTCAGACGGTTGTGACCGGCGAGGCCGTGCGCGGTGCCGCCTTCCTGCTGCGCGATGCCATGGTTGGCATCGAGGCTGGCAAGCCCGCGCCCGATGCTCCCGTGAGCGCGCATGGCGACGGCGTCAAGATCGAGTACGACGACGGTCGCGCCTACCAGCTGCGCACGCAGGAACTCGTCGCCGGCAAGGGTATGCATCCTCAGGATCCCGCGGCCGCCATCAAGGCGCTCGAGGGCTGCGAGTTTGGCTACGTGTATCTGGAGCCGACCGACAAGCTGGGTGCGGATGTTCCCAACCCCAAGAGCCACATCTGCTACGGCTTTGCCACACATGTGGTCATTCTGGGCGACGACGGCCGCGTGAGCGAGGTCTATGCCGCGCACGATTCCGGCAAGGTGGTCAACCCCATCTCCATCCAGGGTCAGATCGAAGGCGGCGTGCTTATGGGTATGGGCTATGCGCTTACCGAGGACTGGCCGCTCAAGGACTGCGTGCCCCAGGCAAGGTACGGTATGCTCGGGCTGTTCCGTGCGCCCGAGATTCCGGATATCCACGCCATTTACGTGGAGAAGGACGAGCTGCTGCCCGTGGCATACGGCGGCAAGGGCATTGGAGAGATCGCAACGATCCCCACGGCGCCCGCCGTGCAGAACGCCTACCGCGCATTCGACGGCAAGCTGCGTCCGGATCTGCCCATGGTGGATACGCCGTACAGCCGCGCTCGTCACCGCGGGTAGAGTAGAGCGCGGACGGCCATTGCTGACTGCCGTCTGCGCTTGCCATCAACTGTATAAGCTGCGCCTTTGGCCCCAGCTCCATCGTGAGCCGGGGCCTTTTGCTTAGAGCGGAAACTGCGTCCCGGATTCAAGCCTCAGGACGGGTCGTGCTTTCCGGATTGGTCCTCAACCGGAAGCTGTATCCCGGAACCGATGCTCAGAATGGGATGCGCTTTCCGGTAGAGCCTCTGGCGGAAAGCGTGTCCCGGAATTCGGCTCCAGAGTGGGACGCGCTTTCCGGTTGGAGCTTCAAACGGAAAGTGCGTCCCGGAATCCGCGCCTGGAATGGGACACACTTTCCGGAACAGCCCTCAACCGGAAACTGCGTCCCAGAATTTTGCTTCAGAGTGGGATGCCGTTTCCGGCTGAACCCTCTGGCGGAAAGTTCATCCCAGAATTGACGCTCGGAGTGGGACACGGTTTCCGGATCGGCCCTCAGCGGAAAATGTATCCCAGTTTGAGCGTCTATTCCGGGATGTAATTTCCGCTGGGCGTTCAACCGGAAAGCGTGTCCCGTTCTAGGCCTTGATTCCGGGATACGCTTTCCGCTAGGCATGCCATCTGGAAAGCGCGTCCCGTTTTGAGCACTCAGTCTGGGACATGGTTTCCGCGGGTGCTGCCAACCGGAAAGCGTGTCCCGGTTTGGTAGGCAGGCGGGCATAAGCTCGGTAGCCCCTACAGCTCAATATCGTTGAGCCATGTCGGCAGCGCGGTCTGCCGGATGCCTGCCGTCTGCAGCTTTTTCGCGAACATGCCTGCCGAACGGACTTCGTTCATGGTAAAGCGCAGCAAGGGATGACCGTAAAGCGATAGATGCGCCTCACGCTGTCGTTCGGCAACGAGCGCCTCGGCGGTGGTGCGTCCGGCCAGCATGGTCTGGTCGGTATATTTGATGAGCCCATCGAGTTCGCCCAGCGTGAGCTCCCTGGCTTGACGCTCCCAGGCAAAATCCGTTCGCATGCTTTCGGTCGAATCGAAGGGATCCGTCAGCTCGTATTGAAGTTGGTCGGGTGCAAAGCCGGTCTCGATCATGACGGCTCGGGCGACCGATTCCCCGCCGCTCTCGGCGCGGGCGTCGGCATATCGAAGCGTTGTGAGGGCGGTGCGAATCGCGCGACCATTGCGGGCAGTCGCTCGTTGCTCAACGGCCTCCATCAGCTGTTCCGGCGCAAGGCCGAGCTTTGAGATCGCCGAATCGGCAATGGGCATGCCGTCGGCAAAACCGGTCTGCAACAGACAATCCGTCACCGTTTGAATGGGCGGCGTTACCGATATGCCGGACAGGCGGATTGCTCCGACCGGCTCGATCTGATGCCGCTGAATATGCGCGCCCGGGCGAGCCGACGGCTTGGTGGCGCTGCAGACATGCACGACATTCAGGTGTCGCCACGAGACCTCGAGCCCCAGCAGACAGGCGGCCGAAAACGAGCAGAACGTCCAATCGGGGTGGATGATCGCAAGGGCGCGGAGGATTTCGCAATGGCGTTGCGCTCGGTTGAGTTCATTCCAGCGCGTTTTTCGCGCAAACAACCCCGGCATGGGCGAGACAACCGTGCCGCCGGTGCGCCGAAGGAGCGCTTTTCGGATCGCCGAGCTCGGGGGAATCAGACAGCGCCCCTCTTGTTCGGCTTGAGTGAGCAGTTGGTCGATGAGCTGGTCATTGCAATGGGTCATGAGCTACCGCCTCCTTTTGGGTAGCAAAAACGTATCAGCTGGAACTTGCCGCTCAGCTGACCAAAAGCTGACCAAAATCTAACCATGCAGGTAGATGACCTGCTTTTGGCGACATATTTCTTGTTTGAATCGGTGGGCGGTAATCGGCGACCGTGAACGGTAGCTAGATATGAAACCTTGGTAAGTTTAGGGACGTGTACTTTTTTGAAAAAGAGCATTCTATCTGCTGTTTTGTGTTTCTGGATCGCATGTTTGAAGGCATGTGATAAGGGCGGCGGACTGTCGCCTTGTATCTGCGGAAACTGTGACCAGGAATTGCCACTCGGAATGGGACGTGCTTTTCGGATCGCCCTTCAAGCGGAAACTACATCCCAGATTTCGGCTCCAAACCGGGATGTGCTTTCCCGGCGGCGTCTCTGGCGGAAATTGCACCCCGGAATGAGCGCTCAGAGTAGAACATGCTTTCCTAACGAAGCCGCATGCGGAAACTACGTCCCGGATTCGATGCTCAGGACGGGATGCCGTTTCCGATAGAGGCATGGGGTGGAAAGTCTCCCATTTCTAATGTTCAAGAAATGGGAGGCAGCTCATCGCGAGCTGGGCCTTTTGTTTGGAGCGGAGGCAGCATCCCGGAATTCGGGCAATCCGGTGGTCAGGGGTTGAGCGAGCGTCGCGCTAAGGATGCCAAGCGTAAAACCTTCAATGAACATAGCGTAAAAACTACATCCGCAACGGCGTAAAAACTACATTGGAAGTAGCGTAAAATCCGCATTGAGAATGGCGTAATTTCGTATATCGCATGATCGCCCGAGCTTGCACACGGCCTTTTGCGAGCTCTTGCCATGAACGAGAGCCAGGCTGTCACGTACAAGACGCTCATAAAGGACGCCTCGTACGGTGAGGCGGGCCCCGACGAGAGGACCATCGCTGCGCACCTGGATCTCTTCAACAGGCTCAAGCTGACCGAGGACCTGTGCGGATGGGAGCCGCCCATGCGCTCGAAGGCTCGCGTTCGCGTGCGCCCCAAGCGCTACTTCTGCGACCCGTCATTTGCGGCGGCGTTGCTGGGGGCTACCCCTGAGCGGCTGCTTGGCGATATGCAAACGCTGGGGATGCTCTTTGAGGACCTCGTTCTGCGCGACGTGCGCGTGTTCCTTTCCACCTACGGCGGTGTCGACAACAGTGTCCATTATTTCCGAGATGAGAAGGGCCTTGAGGTCGATCTGATCGTTGAGCACGACGGGCGCTGGGGAGCTATCGAGGTCAAGCTGAGTGATGCGAAAGCAGACGATGGAGCGAGAAATCTCAAGGCGCTGGAGAGGAAAGTGCTCTCCAATCCTGCCGCCCAGAATGCCGCGCCGGCGTTTTTGGCGGTCGTGGTTGGAAAGGGGAGCATTGCCTACACACGCGACGACGGCGTGGCGGTGATCCCCATGGCGGCACTTGGGGCGTAGCGGTTTTGCGGGCGTGCCGTGCTTCCTTTACCGAAAATCCATTTGGTAAACCCGGCGCCCGTGGGTAAAATAAGGTCGACGGCAGCCCAAGTAGTGAAGAGCTGGGCAGCGCCGTTGCTTGGATTAAGGGGTCATCGCCTTAGCGGCGTCGACCCCTCTTTTTATGCTTCGTACGCTGCTTGAGTGCCTCGGTAAGTCCGATAAGCGCCGTGAGGAGCGAGACCAAAGCGGTCAGGAGCTTCACGAAATCAGTCAGATCGGTCATGGGCATCACCTCCCGTCGCATGGAGGGCGCTGCCCGGCACATGGAACTGCCGTCAACAATAACCAGTCTATCAAACTGCAGCCATAAATACGAATATATGTTCGATAATAACAACGACGTGACCATTTCAAAGCGCAGCCTTACGCAAGGATGTCGGAAAGCTGCACTGTGCGATTTCATGTCCGCACGGACACTTATCCTTACGGCAATGTAGCTGCCTGTGAAACAGGCGGCAGTTGACGGAGAAAGGCCCTCACCGTGCCAGACAAAAAGACGCCGTGTATCTCGGCTATCGATACGACGAACTTTGCGCGTCAGATTGTGCTCGACTTCGAGTTTGCGCCGGTGTCAAGGCAGCGCCAGCGCCGCGGGTTGCGCAACGAGATTATCGAGGTCGGCGCGGTTAAGCTCGATAACCGCGGCAACGTGATGGGCGAGTTCTCGCAGTTTGTGCAGACGGAATATGCCGAAGGCGTTGCGTTCCCCGTTCGCGAGCTTACGGGGATATCGGCCGTGGACACCGCGATGGCCGATCCGCTCTACATGGTGATCAAAAGGCTCAGCGATTGGATCGGTCGCTACTCCGCCCAGGTGGTCTGTTGGAGCGGGGCGGACCGTCGACAGCTTTTGACCGAGTGCCAGGCAAAGCACATCGATCTTTCCGCATTTCCTGCGGACTGGGCCGACCTGCAGGCGTTTTACACCTCGATCATGGACGTGGGCAGCCACGGGCGCGTCTCTTTGAGTGACGCGGCAGCGTGGTTTGGCATCGATTTTGACGAGTCGACGGGCCACGCCCACAGCGCCCTTGCCGATGCGCGCGTAACCGCCAAGCTGCTCAAGCAGATGATGGACGGGGACTACCGTGTGAGCCCGCACGCCCAGGAGATCCGCCAGCGGTGGGGGATGGGCGAGCGAGCCCAGACGCGCCTTTCCAGCAGGTGCCCCGAGCTGGGCGACCTGCTGCTAAAGCTGAAGGCGGAGGGAAGGTAGGGGGCGGACATCATTGTCGTTTTCGCCTGCGAAGAAGGAATCAATTAACTACAAAGTGTGGATGGCTTCTAGTGAAGACTTAACCACCAGATTATGAAAGGGTTAGCGGGCCATTGGGTTTGCAGTGTTCACCCGTCGCAAGACGTCGCTCGTTCAAATTGGGACGCTCCGCATCCGATGAAATGGTTGATGCGGAGCGTCCCTAGAGACCTGTCTTCTGTTGCCTAATAGTAGAGTTCAATATACGAATACGCCTTATCAAAAAGAGCCTGGTCTTTGAGCTTGTAGCGCATCCAAAGAATGGCGCGTAGCTGCTTCTTGACTTCTTTGACGCCTGCTGTGGTTGCCTGCCAACCGTCGAATCGGGTGATCTTAACGATTTCGTCGATGTCGCCGACGATGTTTTCGACGATGATTGGCGTGTCCCCATTCTTTACACCATTGAAGAGTTCTGTGAGGGCCGCCTTGCCCTTGTCCTCCTCTTCTTCGGGCACGACTTCCTTTTCGGCCGCTCGAGCCTCTCTGGCGAGGTCGATGAGCATCTTGAGGAACTCGACGCTGTTGATGAGACCTTGCTCGTGACGTTCCCTCAGGTCCTCCAGGCGCTCGCCGAGCTTCTGGAACTTGCCATTCTTATCGTGCCTGCGGATTCGGGCGACGAGATCTATCTCCAGCTTACGCGTGATCTTCTCGGTATTGCTCTTGTCGTTGATGAAGTGCTCGATCATGTCCTCGTCGAGTTCAAGGATGTCGTCATCGTCTCGGACTCTCTCGACGGTGATGTTCTCGTGCACGAGCTCGATTGTCTTGGGCCCGAGCGCTGCCCAGATGAGCTTCCCGCGATTGTCTACCGGTCTCACGGAATCGTAGACCTGCGAGAGCCAGATGAAATCGGGCTTGTAGGGATTGAGACATGGGTCGGGCGAAAGGGCTTCCCACGCTCTGTTCAAGACCGAGAAGTCGGCCCCAAACTGGTCTTTCACCTTTGTCGTTGGCAGGCATTGTTGAGCTTCGAGAAGTGACTTCCAATCCGCGCTGCGGCGGTCTCTGACCGTTGAGAAGTACTCAAGACAGCAATGCATAAGCCCGGGTAGCTCGGCCTTTACCTCGTCGCTGTTGGTTATAACCTTCTGCACCTCGGCCTCGTCGAAGTGCAGAGACTTGGCGACGTTGTCGAAGAGGCCGATATAGTCGACAATGAGACCGAATGTCTTCTTGTCGTTGTAGACGCGGTTGGTTCGACAGATTGCCTGCAACAGCGTGTGGTCGCGCAAGGGCTTGTCAAGGTACTGAGTTTGCAGGATGGGCGCATCGAACCCCGTGAGCAGCTTTGCAGTGACGATGAGAATCTTGAGCGGATCGTCCGGGTCGCGGAAACGGTCAAGGAGCTTTTCCTCGGCATCGCGATCTCGACGGTATGCCTTGTAGCGGTCTTCCTTGTCGTTGTTCGTGTCCATGACGATGGTGACTGCGTCAGTGCCCAAGAGCTTGTCGAGCTCCTCCTTATACAGCAGGCAGCACTCTCGGTCGTAGCAGACTACCTGCGCCTTGAAGCCGTCGGGCTCAACCTTTGACTTGAAGTGCCTGGCGATGTGCTCGCATACCTTGTGGATGCGGTCGGGGGCCTTCATGACGGACTCGATCTTGACGCGCCTGGTGAGTTCCGCCTTGTCCTCTTTGCTGAGGTCTCGGGTCATTTCGTCAAAGGCGGCGTTCACGACCTCTTGGTTGACGTGGAGCTCGACGGGAACGGTTTCAAAATGGAGCGGCAATGTGGCGTGGTCGCGGATGGAGTCGGCGAAGGAATAGCGGCTCATGTAGCCGGACTTGTCCTCTTTGGCACCGAAGGTGTGGAACGTGTTCTTGTCGGTTCGGTTGATGGGCGTGCCGGTCAAGCCGAAGAAGAAGGCGTTTGGCAAGGCGAGTCGCATCTTCTCGCCGAGGTCGCCCTCTTGGGTGCGGTGCGCCTCGTCGACCATGAGGATGATGTTCTCGCGCTCGTTGAGCGTCCCCGCAACCTCGCTGAATTTGAAGATGGTGGTGATGAGGATCTTTCTCATGTCCTGCTTGAAGAAGGACTCAAGCTCCTCCTTGCTGCCGGCGCTTGCGAGGTTGGGGATGTCGGATGCGTTGAAGGTCCCCGTGATCTGGGTCTCGAGGTCGATTCGGTCATCCACGATGACGACGGTCGGGTTCTTGAGTTCGGGGACCATGCGCAGCTTCTGGGCAGCGAATACCATGAGCAGTGACTTTCCTGAGCCCTGGAAATGCCAAATGAGGCCACGCTTCGGGTATCCTGCGCGGACGCGGTCCACGATGAGGTTCGCGCCCTCGAACTGTTGGTAACGACAGATCAGCTTGATGCGTCGATGCTTCTTGTCGGTGGCGAAGAGCGTGAAGAACTGGAAGATGTCCATGACGTTCGTGGGGGTTAGCATGGACGCCATGCTTCTCTTGACGTCGGCAAGTGTGCCCTCGCTCTTCTTGTCGCCCTCATGCCAGGGTCCCCACATCTCGGGAGGCATGTTCACCGACCCGTAGCGATAGCATTTTCCTTCGCTGGCGAAGTTGATGGCGCTACAGACGAACATCTGCGGGATGCTCTTCTCATATTTAGCGATGTCGCCAGCGCCGTCGAGCCAGGTTATCGAATCGCGCACCGGCGTCTTGAACTCGCCGATGACGAGCGGAAATCCATTGACAAGAAGGACGAGGTCGAGGCGCTTGCCGCCCTGCTCCTGGGGGTAGACCCACTGGTTGGTGACGATGTACTCGTTTTTGTCAAGATCGCCGTCCGCCGCCGTGCCAAAGAAGCGGATGGGGACCATGCGGCCGTCTTTGCCGTAGGGGAATGAGTTCTCCTCGATGACGAGCTTTTTGAACCGCTCGTTGGTGGAGACCAGGTTCTGCGGACTTGTGGACTGAATGAGGGCCCTGAGTCGGTAGATGATCTCGTCGGCGCGATCGGGGTCTTCTGCGATCTCCGGGTTAAGCCTGATGAGGGCGTCCTTGACCATGGGCTCGACCATGACGTCGGCATGGCGACGCGGGAGGTCTTCGGCAGCAACGTATCTCCAGCCAAGGCTGGCAAGCGCCTCGACGCTCATTTGCTCGATGGTGTTGTCCTCGTTAAACATCTCCGAGTCCTAACTCCTGGTTCAAGATTTTCTTCGTCGTGGCGTTTAGCTCATCGAGGGCCTTTTGTACGGCAAATTTCGATTTGTCGACCTGAAGCACGAAGTCGGTGAACTCCTCCTGGAGTTCG
>UQTN01000066.1 GCA_900543945.1 uncultured Collinsella sp.
GCCCATGCGCGCAAAAGTGCGTCGCGACAATCTGGGGCCCGTCCCCCTTAATATTTATAAATATGCAGGTCAGCGAGGTTGCTAGCGATGTGCCAGCGGATGCGCCGCCAGATAGACCTCGGTCAGTTGCGTGCGGTCGACATGCGTGTAGACCTGCGTGGTCGAAATGTCGGCATGGCCCAAAATCTCCTGCAGCACACGCAGGTCGGCACCGCCCGCGAGCATGTGGGTGGCAAAGGAGTGGCGCAAGGCATGGGGATGGAGCCCCACCAGCCCCACCTGGCGCCCATACCGCTCGCATATCGCATGCACGGCCTGGCGCGACAGGCGACGTCCGTTCTTATTTAAAAAGACCGCCGAGGTCTCGGTTCCGCGGGCATGGGCCGCCAAGCGAGAACGTCCCTCAGTTACATAGAGCGTCAGAGCTCGCGCCGCGCTTCCCACCAGTGGGGACAGGCGTTCCTTTGAGCCCTTACCGCGAACGAGTACAAAGCCATCGTCAATATGGATATCGCCCACATCGAGCCCAACCAGCTCACTCACACGCAAACCGCATCCGTAGAGCACTTCCAAGATGGCATGGTCGCGCAGTCCCATCTCGCCCTCGGGAAAGTCTTGATCGAGCAGCGCCGAGACATCCTCCACCGATAGATACTCCGGCAAACGCTCAGCCTTTTTAGGCAGGCGCAACGCCGCCGTCGGGTTTTGGGCCACGGCCCCATCGCGCACCAAAAAGGCATGCAGGCCCTTCACGGCAGCAAGCGCGCGCTCCACCGAGGCGTCGGAATAGCCTCCGTCGCGGCGATCGGCGACAAAGCCCTCCACGACCTGACGGGTCACCTCTTCAAAAGACACAATACCCGCCCGCTCCAGATAGGCGCAGTACGTCGTCAGGTCACGACGATAGGCCACAATCGTGTTGCGCGCCAAGCCCCGCTCGACCGCGAGGTAATCAAGATACTCCCCCGCCGCCACGGCGAGCGACGAGGGAGTAGCTTCGGTATGTTCCTTATTCGCCGGCACCCTTAGTCCGTAGCGAGGTTCATGGGCGTCACCTGCAGACGGTCGACACCCTCGTGCTGGCCGATCGAGGCACGCACGAACTCTCGGAACAGCGGCTGCGGGTTGGTCGGGCGGCTCTTGAACTCGGGGTGAGCCTGGGTTGCCACATACCACGGATGCACGTCGCGCGGCAGCTCGACCATCTCGACCAGGCGCTCGTCGGGCGACAGACCCGAGATAACCAAACCGGCGTCCTCGAGCTGGTCGCGGAAGGCGTTGTTGAACTCAAAGCGGTGACGGTGACGCTCGTAGACGAGTTCCTCGCCATATGCCTCGCGAGCAAGAGTATCGGCGGCGAGCTTGCACGGATAGGCGCCCAGGCGCATGGTGCCGCCCTTCTCGGTCACGTCCTCCTGCGAGCTCATCAGATCGATGACGCTATACGGACCGTCCGGATCAAACTCGGAGGAGCTGGCACCGGCAAGGCCAACGACATTGCGGGCGAACTCGCACACGGCGACCTGCATACCCAGGCAAATGCCCAGATACGGAATCTTGTGCTCACGGGCAAACTCGGCCGCGAGGATCTTGCCCTCCAGGGCGCGCTTGCCAAAGCCGCCGGGAACCAGGATGCCCGAGGCGTCGCCCAGAACCTCGGAGACATTCTGCTCGTCGAGGCTCTCGCCGTCGACCAGCTGGACGTCCACATGGCGATCGTAGAAGACGCCCGCATGGTGCAGGGCCTCGATAACCGACAGGTACGCATCGGGCAGCTGCGTGTACTTACCCACGACGGCGATCTTCACCTTGTCGGCGTGATGGTTGGCGTGATTCTGTTTGCGCAGGAACTCGTTCCACTCGCTCATGTCGCGCTCACGCGGATCCAGACCAAGGCGCTCGCAAATGCGCAGGTCAAAGTCCTGCTCGGCAAGCAGCTGCGGAACATCGTAAATACTCGCGCAGTCCTCGTTGGTAAAGACGCAATCGGTGTCGACGTCGCAGAAGCTTGCGATCTTTCCGCGGATAGCGTCATCGATATGGTGGTCGGAGCGCAACACGATAATATCGGGCTGGATGCCAAAGCTGCGGAGCTCCTTGACGGAATGCTGCGTGGGCTTGGTCTTGACCTCGTGGGCGGCGGCGATATAGGGAACGAGCGACACGTGGATGTAGCAGACGTTCTCGGGGCCGGCCTCCTTGCGGTACTGACGAATGGCCTCGACAAACGGTTGGGACTCGATGTCGCCGATCGTGCCGCCCAGCTCGGTGATGACTACATCGGAGCCGGTCTGCTCTTCGATGCGGCGGAACTTATCCTTAATGGCATTGGTGACGTGAGGAATCACCTGCACGGTACCGCCCAAAAAGTCGCCGCGACGCTCGCGGGCGATGAGGCTTTTGTAGATGGCACCGGTCGTAAAGTTGGAATCGCGGGTCAGGTTCTCATCAATAAAGCGCTCGTAATGACCCAGGTCCAGGTCGGACTCGTAACCATCCTCGGTTACAAAGACCTCACCATGCTGGAACGGGCTCATGGTACCGGGGTCGACGTTCAGATACGGGTCGGCCTTCTGCATCGTTACTTTGTAGCCACGCGACTTGAGCAGACGGCCCAGCGAGGCCGCGGTGATACCCTTGCCCAGGGACGAAACCACGCCACCGGTTACGAACACATGCTTGGTCATATTGAGTTACCTGCGCTTCCCGTAGAAGTTGTTTATCCACATCTTACGGGTCTTCATTGTAATACTCGCGCCGCGGACCGTTCGCAATTTTTCTCGCGTGCGATTGCATTTCTCAATCTTGAAACAAAACGCCGCCCAGTTTCCCAAGCGGCGTCGCTATGGCAAGGGTTACATGCTGCTATCGATCAGCAACCTCGTCCTCAAGCATTTCTTGAACGAGCATGCCGGTACGGACGCCCTCAAGATACCACTCGCCACGTTCGGTGAGGCAAATGCCATTTGCAAGCTGACCGCCGTCGTCGCTATAACGCGAGACGACATCAATCATACCTTCGGAATCCAAGCGATCGATTGCGGCGCGGGCACGATACGGCGAAACCCCCACGCGCTCGGCAAGCGTTTTGCGCGAGAAACCATACGGCCCGCCATTGTCTTCGGTTTGCTGGTCGATCTCCATCAACACCAGCACCTCGACACGCTTCATATCGTTGACACTCGCACGACCCTTGCCCGCCATAGCAGCCTCCTCAAACCGAGCACGAGCATCTAACGCGCCGTGCGCGACCGACACACCTCACGATGGCAGGTAATAACCATCATGCGGCATCCCGCTAAGGATGAAACAGTTACGGTTATTGTATACCGCTCAAATTGTTTCTAGGCAGGTAAACGGCTATTTTTCGCCGAAATAGGCGCTTTATTGATCAAAAAGCCGTACCGGGCGCTAACTCGATACGGCCAAAATGCAATGCAATTACCGCGGTGCTTCAAACTTAGCGATGGAAGAAACCGCGGCGCTCAAACTTGGGCTCGCAGCACACGTTGATACCCAGTTTGCGCAGTACCGTCTCGTCCGTCGGCGAGATGATCACGCTAAAGAAGGCATCGCAACCGCGCAACTGCTCCAGGCCCGAAAGGACGCGAGCGGCCGTCTCACTCGTGGCCGAGGTGATCGACAGCGCCATAAGCGTCTCGTCGGTGTGGAGGCGCGGGTTTTTACTTCCCAGGAAATGCGTCTTGAGCTTGCTGATGGGCTCGATCGCCTCATCGCTAATGACCTCGAGCTCAAGGTCGACGCCCGAGACATGCTTGAGGGCGTTCATAATGAGCGAACTTGCGGCGCCCAGGCGCGTGGAGGTCTTGCCGGTCACCACGGAGCCATCGGGCATGACCATGGCACCCACGGGACCACCCGTCAGCTGCTCCCTGGTGAGGGCCGCCGAGCGCGCCGGTGAGTAGTTCTTATCGATGCCGGCTTTCTTCATAATAATCTTGAGACGGTCGACTTGCTCATCGCCCACGCCGGTACGGCGCACATTTTCGACCGCGGTAAAGTAGCGGCGGACGATCTCCATCTTGGAAGCGTCGCGGCAGGCATCGTCATCGGTGATGGCAAAGCCGACCATATTGACGCCCATGTCCGTAGGGCTCTGGTAGGGGCTCTTGCCCAGGATCTTTTCCATCAGGGCACGGACTACCGGGAAGGCCTCGACGTCGCGGTTGTAGTTGACCGTGGTCTTGTTGTAGGCCTCAAGGTGGAACGAATCGATGATATTGGCGTCGTCGAGGTCAGCCGTGGCGGCCTCGTAGGCAATATTGACCGGATGCGTCAGAGGAAGATTCCAGACCGGGAAGGTCTCAAACTTGGCATAGCCGGCGGCGGTACCGTGCTTATGCTCGTAATACAGCTGCGAGAGGCAAGTGGCGAGCTTGCCCGAGCCAGGGCCGGGCGCCGTCACGACGACGAGCGGACGGGTGGTCTCGACAAACTCGTTCTTGCCGTAGCCATCGTCGGACACGATCAGATCGACATCGTGCGGATACCCCTCGATGGGATAGTGCAGCTTGGCGGGAATACCGAGCGCGTTCAGGCGGTTGCGGAACACATCGGCAGCAGGCTGGCCGGCGTACTGGGTGATGACCACAGCCGCGACGGCAAAGCCGTTGCCGCGGAACAGGTCAACCAGGCGCAGCACATCCTCGTCATAGGTAATACCAAGGTCACCACGAGCCTTGTTTTTCTCGATGTGGTTCGCGTTGATCGCGATGATAACCTCGACATCGTCGGCGATGCTCTTGAGCATGCGGAACTTGCTGTCCGGTTCAAAACCCGGTAGCACGCGGCTCGCATGATAGTCATCGAACAGCTTACCGCCAAACTCCAAATAGAGCTTGCCACCAAACTGCGAGATGCGCTCCTTAATGTGAGCAGCCTGCAGCTCGATATACTTCGCGTTGTCGAAACCCTGGCGCATGTATGGCTCCCGTCCCGTTTCGTAAATTAAGTTCCTACGCGATTATAACGGAGCCCGCCCTCCCCGATAACCAGACCATCAACAGGCACCAACCAAACACGCCATCGATAAGTTGCGGTGAAATAGCTCCTGTTTAACCCCTCAAGACGGCCAAACGGGAACTATTCCACCGCAACTTCCCCTTTTGGCGCAAATTAACCTGACCCCTTTGCACCAACAGCAGAAACGTCGCGGGCAGAGAACGGACAGCGAACAGGCGCCAGAGCGAGCAAGCCGCCCCCTGCGCCAACAATGGCAGCGCCGCAGGTTGAGCATAAGTCAGCGAAAGCCCACCAGGGCGAGCAAGGTGACGTGAAAGAGGAGGGCATAGGCCTTTTGGCCATGCCCGACGATTGAACGTCAGATTGCCGCTCTGGCGGGCTTGCAGCGTCGAGTGGTTCCGGCGTTTGGTAAAACGCCGGAACACAAGAGCGCCTCCCCCCGCGCACGGAACGGGAGGAGGCTAAAGGTAGGAGTCTACCGGTGGGGTTACCCCACCGGACAGACGATGACCAGGTGATCCTTTACAGGATCGTCATGGTTTCCGTGGGGTACCCAAGGGGTACTTAGAGCATCACGCAAGCGATGGTCAGGATGACGGCGCAGACGACGGAGAGAGCGACGATGAGCTTAAGAGCAAACTTGAGCCAGGTCGTCCACTCGATCTTGGCCAGGGCAAGACCGCCCATGATGGCGCCAGAGGTCGGGGTGAACAGGTTCACGACACCGATGGCGGCGGAGAAGATCATGACCATGACCTCGGGCGAGAAGCCGAGCTTAACAGCCAGCGGTCCCATGATGGGCATGGAGACAGTAGCCATACCGGAGGTCGAGGGGATCAGGAAGGACAGGCCGAAGTAGACCAGGAAGCTCATGGGAGCGAAGATCACGCCGGACAGGCCAGCCAGAGCATTGGCGGCAGCGTCGAGGACGTAGACGTCGAGGCCGGTGCTAGCCATGAGGACGGAGATACCACGGGCAAGAGCGATGACGAGGACAACGGACATCATGTCGGCAGCGCCGGTGATGAAGGTGTTGACGATCTGCTTCTCGGAGAGGCCACCGATGATACCGATCAGGATAGCCATGAGGAAGAACCAAGTGGAAGCCTCGTCGAAGTACCACTGGCCAATGGGCAGGCCGGTGATCAGGGCAGACCAGCCCTGAACGATGGCGTTACCGTCGGCGTCATAGACAGCGCCAGCATCGAAGAAGTTGGCGACGCCCTCGTTGAGGTCGGCCAGCGGGATGAAGCCGACGATCATGACGACGAAGGTGAAGGCAAAGGCGATCAGAACACCCTTCTGACGACCGGTGAGCTTGACCTCCTTGTTAACCTCGGAAGCAGCCTTGCCGTGAGCCTCTTCGGCGTCCTTGAGCTCCTGCATCGAAAGGATGGTGGAACCCTTGTCAGCCTTGACCTTCTTGGCATAGCTCATGACGAAGAAGATGGACATGGCGGTGGTAACAATCCACAGGACGGCACCGAGGCCGATGATGATGGACTGGTTGACCTCAATGCCAACGCCGGTCAGAGCGTCGACGGCAGCGCCGACGGCGAACGGGTTAACCGTGGAGCCCAGGCAGCCGCAGCCAGCGCCGAGCAGGACGGTGGCAGCACCGACCATAGGGTCGAAGCCAGCGGCCATCATGGTAGCGGCAAGCAGGGCGTAGAAGGGAACGGTCTCCTCGCACATACCATAGGTGGTACCACCGAGGGAGAAGATGAGCATCAGCACGGGAATGAGCATGATCTCATTGCCCTTAAGCTTCTGCACCAGAACGGCAATGCCGTTGTCCAGGGCGCCGGTCTCGGTCATCATGCCGAGGAAGCCGCCGAGGATCATAACGAAGAGGCAGACGGGCAGAGCGTCAGCGAAGCCCTTGACCGGGGCGGTGCAGAAATCGCTCAGGCGGGCAGCGGTAACCTCGCCACCGGACGTACCGGAGACGATAACGGTAACAACCGCGACGATTGCCAGCAGAGCAAGAAGAATGGTGAACGATGAAGGCATACCGCGCTTTTTCTTAGCGGTCTCAGTCATAGTTCTCATCCCCCCTTCATAAATCATTTACTGATCTCGCCCGAAGCGGCTCTTCCGTGCCGTGCATGTCGCTCAGTGCGAGATTTTTACCAGACAAAAGCGCTCGGGGTGCGCAGCAATGCACCCCGAGCGAGATGCTAGAAGCTCTTACTTGAGCGTAGCGTACATGACAGCCTTGATGGTGTGCATGCGGTTCTCGGCCTCGTCGAAGACCTTGGAAGCGGGGCTCTCGAAGACCTCGTCGGTGACCTCCTGCTCGGTGATGCCGAACTGCTCGCACTTCTCGGCGCCAATCGTGGTGTTGGTGTCGTGGAAGCTGGGCAGGCAGTGCAGGAAGATGGCACCCGGGTTGGCCATAGCCATGACCTCGGAGGTGACACGATACGGAGTGAGCTGAGCGATGCGCTCGGCCCAAACCTCGTCGGGCTCGCCCATGGAGACCCACACGTCGGTGTAGAGAACGTCGGCACCGGCGACGCCGTCCTTGACGTCGGTGGTCAGCTTGATGGTGCAGCCGTTGGCCTCGGCGATGGGCTTGCAGGCCTCGATGACGTCATCGGCGGGCATGCACTCCTCGGGGCCGCAGGCCACGAAGTTCATGCCGAGCTTGGAGCAGACGACCATGAGGGAGCGAGCAACGTTGTTCTTGCAGTCGCCCATGAAGACGAGGGTCTTGCCCTTGATGTCGTAGTTGAAGTTCTCCTGGACGGTCAGGATGTCGGCGAGCATCTGGGTGGGATGCCACTCAGTGGTCAGGCCGTTCCACACGGGCACGCCGGACTTAGCAGCGAGCTCCTCGACGTCGTCCTGGGCAAAGCCACGGAACTCAATGCCGTCATACATACGGCCAAGAACGCGAGCGGTGTCCTCGATGGACTCCTTCTTGCCCATCTGCGACGAGCCCGGATCGAGGTAGGTGACGCCCATGCCCAGATCCATGCCGCCGACCTCGAAGGCGCAGCGGGTACGAGTGGAGGTCTTCTGGAAGAGCAGGACGATGTTCTTGCCCTCGAGATAGCGGTGAGGAACGCCAGCGCGCTTCATGTCCTTGAAGTTCTTGGAGAGCTTGAGCAGGTACTCGATCTCCTCGGTGGTGAGGTCGAGGAGCTTGAGGAAGCTACGGCCGGAGAGGTTAACACCCATGGTTCGTTTCCTTTCGAAAAAGTGAATTACTAAAAAGTGGTGCCCGTTTGACGGGCGAAACCGGTGCGGTTGTAGGGGGACCGCACCGGAACCGTTAAAACCTTAGAGGTCCTCGCGCCAGAAGGGCATGCTCATGCAGCGCGGGCCGCCACGGCCGCGGGAGAGCTCGGCGGAGGGCACGACGAGAAGGTCCAGGCCCTCCTTGTACAGCACGTCGTTGGTGACGGTGTTGCGGGCGTAGACGCAGATCTTGCCGGGCTCGACGCACAGGGTGTTGGAGCCGTCGTTCCACTGCTCGCGGGAGGCCGCGATCGGGTCGCCGCCGCCGCAGGGGATCAGCTTGACCTGGTCGACGCCGGTGGCGTCCTCCAGGACGTGCTCGAGGGTGTCCTCGATCAGGCGGATGTTCACGTCGCCCGGGTTCTTGCCGGCGGTCAGCTCGTAGACGCGCAGGGTGCCCATGATGGCGGGGTGGATCGTGAACTTATCGACGTCGATCTGGGTGAAGACCGTGTCGAGGTGCATGAAGGCGCGCGAGACCGGGATGTCGAAGGCCAGGATGCGCTCGACCTTGGAGTCGGAGTTCCAGAAGATGTTCTGGGCCATGACGTCGATCGCGGCGGCCTGGGTGCGCTGGGAGATGCCGACGGCGAGGGTCTTCTCGTTGACGTTCAGCACGTCGCCGCCCTCGGTGTGGAACTGGCAGTCGCGGCGGAAATACAGGGAGACGTCCTTGTAGTCGGGGTGGTACTTGAAGACGTACTTGCCGTACAGGGTCTCGCGGTTGCGGGTGACCGAGTACATGCGGTTGAGGTTGACGCCCTCGCCGACGACCGCGAACGGGTCGCGGGTGAAGTAGAGGTTGGGCATCGGGTCGATGATCAGGTCGGACTCGGACTCGGAGTTGACCAGGGAGTCGAGGGTCGTGGACGCCGTGAGGGGCATGTCGATCTCGGCCTTGGTCATGCCGGCCATGGTCTTCTTGACGAACTCGAGGTTGTCCTCGATGGAGTCCAGCTTCTCGCGGACGATCTGCGGCATGTGCTGGCCGCGGATGCCTGCCTCGGCGATGTACTGGTCGGTGAACTCGGCGCGGGCGCCGGGGACCTGGTCGAACACCTCTGCGACGAGGTTCTCGAGGTAGAGCACCTCCACGCCCTGGTCCTTAAGGATCTGGGCGAAGGTGTCGTGCTCCTGCTGCGCGACCTCCAGGAACGGGACGTCGTCGAACAGGAGTCGCTCGAGCTCGTCGGGCGGCAGGTTGAGGAGCTCGTCGCCGGGACGGTGCAGGCAGACCTTCCTGAGCTTGCCGATCTCGGAAGGCACGTGCAGACCTTTCGTCATGGCCTCCTACCTTTCTTTCGGGCCCTTGTCAGGGCCGATTCGTTAGCGCCCCTCCGTGTGAGGCGTTATTGCTGACGACATATTTATATCCAAAATCAGCCCATACTTCCACCTTGCCCCCGAACGGTTTTTTATGAGGGGTGAACGGCATACACATATACTTCACGCATGGCATACTTTGACTTAATAAAGTGTATCTACGTGCTTAAACGCTTTTTTAAGCAAAAAATCTATTGGAACTAATCTTTCTTAAACCACCCTCGATTTGCATATTTCACGCAAAGGTATGAATAGAATTCGCAATTCTTGCTACGTCTCAACCATTTTGATTTTTATTCACAAAAAAGTTTGTCCTATTCATTTTTGGTAACCAGGCTACCGTTTACCAGACGCTGGGTACCGTTCGCCGGAAGCTCAGTATAAGGCCCAGCGGATATCAGCTTGCCGTACGGCCTCATTTGTAACAACTTGACTTCTCGGTATAAAAAACAGACCCGCCCCCTCATGGGAAACGGGTCTGTTATCGATTATCGTCGGCCAATTTGAATACGGACTTCGAAGGAAGTCGTGATCCTATCGATCGAACTCGGCCAGCGCCTCACCCAGAAGCCTCAGGCCCTCGCGAAGAACGTCTTCGCTCGGGCAGTAGCCCAGGCGTGCGCCGCAGGGAAGCTCAAAGCGGCTACCGGGAACCAGCAGCACTCCCCTCTCGGCCAACAGGCGCTTGCAGAACTCCTCGTCGTCCTCGGGAATATCCAGCCGGATAAACGAGGTGGATACGCCCTGCGGGGCCGTCCAGGAGACGCGGTCCTGCGTATCAATCCAAGCCTGTGCGATATCGCGGTTGCCAAACACGATCTTACGGTTGCGCTCGAGAATCTTGTCCTTGTGCTCGAGCACGTAGGTCGCCAGGGCGTCGTTGAACACGCCGCCGCAGATCATGGTGTAGTCGCGATATGTGCGGATGCGGTTGGACACCTCTTCGTCGGCCACGACCCAGCCCACGCGAGCCGCAGGCGTCGAATAGGTCTTGGACACCGAGTTGGTGACAATGGCCTTCTCGTACACGTCGGCCATCGATATAAAGGACTCGGTGTTCTCGAGCGGCAGATACACCTCGTCGCACAGCACATAGGCGCCCACCGAACGGGCGATCTCGGCAATCTGGCCGAGCGTATCGGCATCGAGCACCGTACCGATGGGGTTCGATGCGTTATTGATGCAGATGAGCTTGGTGTTGGGGTGAACGAGGTGCTTGAGCTGTTCGATATCGGGCTTCCAGCCGAGCTCCTCGCGAAGCTCCCAATACTCGACCTCGGCACCGAGCGTACGCGGAATCTCATAGAGCGGCGCATAGGTGGGCCACTCGGCAATCACATGGTCGCCGGGCTCGACCACGGCCATGATGGCGTTGAGGTTAGCACCCGTACAGCCATTAGTCTGCAAAATGTGATCGGGATTGACCTCGCGACGATACAGCTTGGCGACTTCGGCCTTAAACTCCGGCGAACCCTCGATCCAGCCGTAATTCATCTTCTCGCGATCCAGGCGCTCGTAGAACGTAGCACCGTCCTGCTCGTCAAGTGCGCGAAGCTCACCCATGGTCAGCGACGAGATCGTCGACTGAGCGATATCCCAGGTAGCACTCTTCTCCCAAACGTTGAGCCATTCCTCAACGCCAATTGTCTTGATATCCATGGCCACCTTATCTGATCTTAATTTAGCGTCAATAAACATGAATGGGACGGTGCGAAAGAACCGCACCGTCCCATTGGGAGACATCTAATGTCAGCTAGATGTTTGTATTAAGACCTGTACGGGTCTTTGAAAACCTTAGAGGTCCTCGCGCCAGAAGGGCATGCTCATGCAGCGCGGGCCGCCGCGGCCGCGGGAGAGCTCGGCGGAGGGCACGACGAGAAGGTCCAGGCCCTCCTTGT
>UQTN01000067.1 GCA_900543945.1 uncultured Collinsella sp.
CATGCGCACCTCGCCCTTGGCGTCCACGTGCGTCAGCTCGTCGCGGCGGGCGTCACGGGCGGGTTCGGTGACAGCGCTGGCAGTCGGCTGCGCGGGCACGGCGGCGTTGCCAGCATTCGCTGCAGCCGTGACTTTGTGGGCAGACATCGCGGCCCTGCGAGCGGCCTTGGTGGCATCGGCGTACCTGCTCTTGGCCATATGATCATCCTCCGATTTGGGACATAAATCGTTGCGTGCCCTCAATTATCGCGTGTTCCTGCGGTTTGTGGGCCACGGCATCGCGCCAAATCGAAAGTACCCGCATATCATCACCACGGCGCAGCGCTTCACGCACCGAATACTCAGCATCGCTGAACAGGCACGGACGCACGCTGCCATCGGCCGTCAGGCGCAGACGGTTGCAATTCGCGCAAAAATGGTTGGACATGGCGCTAATGAAGCCGACCGTTCCCGCCGCACCCGGAAAGTGCCAGTAGCGCGCAGGGCCCGCGCCGGCAGGAGCGTCGTTGATGTCGAGCGGCTCGAGCTCGGCCAGCCCCGTCGCGGCGACCCCGGTATTGATGCGCGCCCGCAGTTCGTCGCTCGGCACGGTATCGCTCGCGTCCCACAGCTCGGGATTGAGCGCGGGCGCATGCGGGTCCACAGCGCAATGCGAGCTCGTACGCTCGTCGCCGATGGGCATGTACTCGATAAAGCGCAGGTGGATGGGGCGGTCGACGGTCAGCCGCGCAAGAGCCGCCACATCCTGGTTGAGCCGACGCACCACAACGCAGTTGACCTTAACGGGCTCAAAGCCCCAAGCCAGCGCCGCGTCGATGCCGGCCATGGTCTGTTCGAGCCGGCCCAGGCGCGTGATCTTTCCAAAGAGCGTAGGGTCGAGCGTGTCGAGCGAGATGTTGACGCGATTAAGCCCCGCGTCTTTGAGCTGCGGCGCCAGCTTGGGCAGCAGGGCGCCGTTGGTGGTAAGCGAGATGTCCTCGATCTGCGGAATCGCGCGGATGTCACGAATAAGTGGGATGATACGGCGGCTGACCAGCGGCTCGCCGCCCGTCAGGCGTACGCGACGAATGCCCTCCCCCGCCACCAAGCGCACAAAGCGGGCGATTTCCTCGGCGCTGAGCAGCTCGTCGTGCGCGCGGGGCGCCACGCCATCGGCTGGCATGCAGTAAATGCAGCGGAAATTGCACTTGTCGGTAACGGCAATGCGCAGGTAGTTGATATCGCGGCCAAAGCCGTCATGTTGCACGCGCCCGTCCACGCAGCCCTCCCCTCACGCGGCGTTTTATTCTTCGGAAAACATAATACCGCACGGGAGAATCATGCCGACACCCGTACGACAGGACAGGTCGCTTCGAGCAAAACGGACTTTCCAAGCCCATCCTCAGCATACAAACCATCACAACATTCGATGCTTTTCCCGTTTTTGGCAAAAAAACGTCGAATGTTGTGATGGTCTGCCTGCCCACGGCACCCCGTAGAAGGACCAAAACGCCCCTAGAGGCCGCCGTCCCAGTGCCGAATCACGAATTCTCGCAGGTCGTTCTGACGTTTCTGGAACGCTTCGCTTCGGTCGCACTTAAGACCCATAGCGAGCGCGATGGCGTTCATCGCCCGGTGCAATTGCAGCTGGTGGGCAAACTGAGTCCCGGTGAGGACGATCATCCTAAAGCCCAGCGCGCTCAGCACGGTCATGCGCTCCGCATCCGACGCGCTGCGCTGTTTATCAAGATGGTCCGAACCGTTGTATTCAATTCCCGTACCGCTCGCAGGCGCATATACGTCAATCTCGAAATACCCGGCCTTTGCGAGACACTTGAACTCGTTGGGAACATCGACCCTATGGTTGAGCTCAACCTTGACGTATCCTAGCCCGCCCTGAGAACGTTTTGCTACGACCATGATTGCGGTGGCCGTCTCCATGGGCGACCGCGCGCCATCGTACACGCGCCTGAGCACGGCGGCCGCGCGTATAGCCCCCTGACGAGATCGGTTCTCATTGCAATAGGCAATCATGTCGGCAACGGTATATCTCTGCCTCATCTCGACATAATCGTCTGTCGACAGATGATTCAAATGGTATCGGGCGCAGATTTCGTAGCCATATTCCAACTGCTCGGGCTCACTCATCCACGAACCCGCTTGGACAAAGCACATGGCCTCATCAACCACCAGAAGGCCCTCTGCCACCTCGATAAGATGGCCTGGAGGTACCGGCGCTCCAAATACGCGGCACCTAAATCCAGCCGGCGTCGAGCGCTCAAAATCGAAGTTGACGAGCGTATCGATATGGTCGAGCTCTTCTCGTGGAACACCAAGCGAAACCAGATAGTCGGCAACGATCCCAACTGCCGTTGAAGCCCTCAGCCCCTTGGCATCGAGTCCCAATTTGGGCAGGCTCGCGGTCAGCTCCGCCTCGCCAGCAAGCGAGTCCTCATCGTATAGGCTGCTTGCTCGCGAGAGCGGCTCGGACGGGCGCGCCACGTTGTGGTACAGCCAGGCAGTCTTATGAGACAGGACGATCGGCAGGTCCATGAGCCCTCCAATGGAGTCGGATAACCAACCTTATTCCCCTGCCCACGGGTCCGCACACCTTCGTGCACAAGAAAGCGATTCCACCCGATCGAGTGGTAGAAAAACCATCACAACATTCGATGCTTTTCCCGATTTTGGCAAAAAACGTCGAATGTTGTGATGGTTTGAGGCGAGGTGAGGGGCACGAAGGGGTCGAAGCATCGTGCTCGAACGGGTTAATCCAACTCTTTTAAGCCATGCGCCAGCTGCCAGTACTCGCCGTGCTGGGCGAGCAGCTCTTCGTGGGTGCCGCGCTCGATGATGCGGCCGTGTTCGAGGACCATGATGGCGTCGGCGTCGCGGACGGTGGACAGGCGGTGCGCGATCATAAACGTGGTGCGTCCGCGCATGATGCGGTCCATACCGCGCTCGATGAGCTTTTCGGTGCGCGTGTCGATGCTCGAAGTGGCCTCGTCCAGGATGAGCACCGGCGGGTCGGCAACGGCCACGCGCGCGATGGCGAGCAGCTGGCGCTGGCCCTGCGACAGGTTGGCGCCGTCGGCCGTGACCGGCGTGTCGTACCCTCTAGGCAGGCGGCGGATAAACGAATCCGCGCAGGCCGCCTCGGCAGCGGCGCGCACCTCCTCGTCGGTCGCGTCGAGCTTGCCAAAGCGGATGTTCTGCGCAATGGTGCCGCTAAACAGGTGCGTATCCTGCAACACAATGCCCAACGACCCGCGCAAGCTGGCCTTGGCAATGTGCTTGACGTCGATGCCGTCGTACGTGATCTCGCCGTCATCGACCTCGTAGAAGCGGTTGATGAGGTTGGTGATGGTCGTCTTACCAGCGCCCGTCGAGCCCACAAACGCGATCTTTTGCCCCGGCTTGGCAAACAGGTTGAGGTCCGTGAGCACGCGGGTGCCCGGCACGTAGGAAAAGTCCACGGCATGGAAGCGCACGTCGCCGGCAAGCGGGACCAAGCCGCACGTGAGCTCGGTACCGTCGGCAGACACCGCGCGGCCCGACTCATCAACGGCAGCCACATCATGCAGGTGCCCGTACGCGCCCACGCCCTGGCCCTCGGGAATCTTCCATGCCCACGCGGCGTCGCCCGTCTGCACCAGCTCCACGCAGCCCTCGTCCACCTCGGGCTTAAGGTCCATGGCGGCAAACAGGCGCTCGGCGCCGGCCAACGCGTTGAGTAAGAAATTACCCAGCTGCGTAAACTGGTTGATGGGCATGGCCGCCTGGCGCACAAAGACCAGGTAGCTCGCGAGCGCGCCCACGTCGGCGAGCCCCTTGATGCAGAGCATGCCGCCCGCCACGGCGACGATGGCGTAGTTGGCATAGCCGATCACCACGGTCATGGGCACCATCGAGTTGGCGTAGGCCTGCGCGGCACCACCGGTGCGGCGCAGCTCTTGGTTGCGCGCGTCAAAACCAGCCACGTTGGCCTGTTCGTGATTAAAGACCTTGATGACCTTTTGGCCCGAGACCATCTCTTCGATATATCCGTCCAAATCGCCCAGCGACGCCTGTTGGGCGGCAAAAAAGCGCTTGGAACGCATGCCCGAGTAGCGCGCGTACAGCACAATGGCCACATCGCACACGAGCGTGATAATCGTGAGCTGCCAGTTGAGGATGATGAGCATGGCCGTGGTGCCGACCACCTGGATGCTCGCCTGAATCACGTTGGCAAAGCTGTTGTTGAGCGCCTCGGAGACGGTGTCGACGTCGTTGGTAAAGAAGCTCATGATGTCACCCGAGCGCGTGCTGTCGAAGTAGCTCAGCGGCAGCATCTGGATGTGCGCAAACAGGTCGCGGCGGATATCGGAGACCACGCGCTGGGCCGCGCGCACCATAATCTGCGAGTAGCCCAGAGCCGAGAGCACGCCCGCGGCGTAGATGGCAGCGGTAAAGATAACCTGCCTGGCGAGCAGTTCCTCGCCGCCCGTTGCCAAACCGTTAACGATGGGGCGCACCATGTAGGTGCCGGCGAGGCTCGCGATGGCGGCGACGGAGGCGAGCACGCCCACCGCGAGCAACGAGAACTTGGCATGCCCCATGTAGGAGAGCAAGCGACGCACAGTGCGCTTGAGGTCGGCAGGGCGTGCTTGGGCTGCGGTCTTAGGCATGGCGCTCACCCCCTTCCAAGGGCGATTCGCTGGGGACGGAGGAAAACTGATCGTTCGCGCAGCGATCGTCGCAGCCGTCGCCGGTGTCTGCGTTCCCAGCGAACTCCATCTGCGAGGCATAAATCTCCTGGTAGATGTTGTCGCCCGCCAGCAGCTCCTCATGCGTGCCCACGCCGTGGACACGGCCGTCGTCCAACACAATAATGCGGGCGGCATCCATGACGCTCGCAATGCGCTGCGCAATGACAATCACCGTCGTGTTGGGAATCTGAGCGATATGCTCGCGGATCTTGGCGTCGGTCGCCATATCGACCGCGCTGGTCGAATCGTCAAAGATGAGCACACGCGGATGCTTGAGCAATGTACGCGCGATGCACAGGCGCTGCTTCTGCCCGCCCGAGACACCGGCACCGCCCGGGCCCAGATAGCCGTCAAGGCCGCCGATGCGATCCAGGAACTCGTCCACGCATGCCGCCCGGCAGGCACGCAGGAGCTCCTCGTCGGTGGCATCGGGCGCGCCCCACTGCAGGTTCTCGCGCACGGTACCCGTAAACAGCACGTTCTTTTGCAGCACAATGCCCACCGCGTCGCGCAGGGCAACCAGGTCGTAATCGCGCACATCGCGCCCGCCCACGAGTACGGCGCCTTCGGTGGCGTCGTACAGGCGCGCGATCAGCTGCACAAGCGAACTCTTGCCCGAGCCCGTGCCGCCGAGCACGCCCACCGTGGAGCCTGCCTCAATGCAAAGGTCAATATGCTCGAGCACATCCTCGGCAGCATCCGCGCGGTACTTAAACGACACGTCGCGAAACTCGATGCTTCCGTCGGCCACCCCGTGCACGGCAGCGGCAGCGTCGGGCGCTTGGATAAGCGAACGCTCGTCGAGCACCCGTGAGATGCGCTCCACGCTGGCAAGTGCGCGGGTGAGCAGCAAAAACACGTTGGAAATCATCATGAGCGAGTTCATGATCAGCAGCACATAGCTCATAAAGCCCGTGAGCGAGCCCACGCCGAGCTCGCCGGCAAGAATCATGCGCCCGCCGATCCACAGAATGGAAAGCGCCGCCACGTACATCGACAGCTGAAACACCGGCAGGTTGAACACGGCGTTGCCAAAGGTCTTCGTCGCCGTGTGCGCAAGCTCGGTATTGACGGCATCGAACTTGGCCTCCTCGTGCTCGGCGCGCACGTACGCTTTGACGGCGCGCACAGCGGTGAGATCTTCCTGCACCACGCCGTTGAGATGGTCCATCGAGGTCTGCAGCTGGCGGTAAAGCGGACTGACGCGATAGGTGATAACGCCCAGTACGATCGCCAACACCGGCAGGATGATCGCGAATACCGTAGCAAGCGGACGCGACAGCACCAGCGCATAGACCAAGCCGACGATGAGCGTCACGGGCCCGCGCACCATGGGGCGGAAGCCGTTACCTACGGCGTTTTGGATGACGGTGATATCGGTGGTCATGCGCGTGACGAGCGAGCTGGCATCGTAGTTGTCCAGATTGCCAAAGGCGAGCGTCTGAATCTTGCGATACTCCGCCTCGCGCAGGTTAGCGCCCAGCCCCGAGGCAACGCGGGCAGACGTGCGCGCATAGCCCAAGCCAAGTACCAGCGAAAATGCGGCGCACACCAACATATACGCGCCCTGCAACAGCATGTAGTTGATGTCGCCCGCGGGCACGCCCACGTCGATGATATTTGCCATGATGACCGGGATAAACAGCTCGAGCGCCGTCTCGGCCGTCACAAAGAACACGCCGAGTATGGCATCGCGGCGGTATGTCCCCAGATAGGAAAACAAAATCTTGAGATTGCGCACGCAAGTTCATCCCCCATCAAACGTTGTTCGCAAACGCACGTATTATGGCGCGGCAGGCGGCGGTGTCAAGTGTTCCGAAATCGATTTCTGCAAGGCTAGTACAGACGCCATGCTCACAAGGTGCAACTCTGTATTCAATTGGAAATGAACGCGAGCGTGACTTTTTCGCCCTGCCGCCAACACAAACCTTGACTCTACAATCGTTGTAGGGTTTTCACTACACTGGTACGTAAACGATCTAAGCCAGAAAGTGCCCCGCCCATGGAACACGACCTCACACGCGGCAATGTCCTCAAGACCATCGCGGTCTTTGCCCTGCCCTATATGCTCTCGTACTTTTTGCAGATGCTCTACGGCATGGCCGACCTGTACATGATGGGACAGTTTAGCGGCGCCGCCGGCATCACCGCCGTGGGCAACGGCGCGCAGACGCTCTATATCATTACCGTGACGCTCGTGGGCCTGGCCATGGGAACGACGGTTATCGTCGGCCACGCCGTGGGCTCGCGCCGCTTCGACCGCGCCGAGACCGCCATCGGCAATACCATCACGCTGTTTATGGGTGTCTCGGTGGTACTGGCCGCTGCCTTGCTCGCACTGTGCCCGCAGATCGTGGCGCTCATTGGCACGCCGGCCGAGGCGGTCGAAGGCACCGCCGCCTACCTGCGCATTTGCTTTATCGGCATTCCCTTTATCGCCGCGTACAACATCCTCTCGGCCATCTTTCGCGGGCTGGGCGATTCGCGCTCGCCCATGTACGTGATCGGCGTGGCGTGCATCATCAACATCGCGCTCGATTTTCTGTTTATCGGCCACATGGGGCTCGGCCCCGTGGGCGCAGCGCTCGGCACGGTGACCGCGCAGACGGCCAGCGTTGCCCTCGCGCTCGTGTGGCTCAAGAGCCGTCGCACAAACATCCACGTTAAGCGCAGCGACCTGCGCCCCCAGCCCGAGGTGCTCGGCAGCATTCTTAAAATCGGCGTGCCCGTGGCTGTGCAGGACGGCTGCATCCAGGTAGCGTTTATGTTTATTACCGTCATCGCCAACCACCGCGGTCTGGTCGACGCCGCCGCCGTAGGCCTGGTCGAGAAGATGATCAGCTTTTTGTTCATTGTGCCAAGCTCCATGGGCGCCACCGTCAGCGCGCTCACGGCGCAAAACGCCGGCGCGGGCAAGGGCGACCGCGCGCGTCAGGTGCTCAAGGATGCCATGACCGTCTCGGTGGTGTACGGCTGCCTCATCACGGTGCTGATGTGGCTGGTGGCACCGGCGTTTATCGGCTTTTTTGCCAAGGACCCCGCGGTGGTCGCCGCCGGTACCGGCTATATGCGCAGCTATATTTTCGACGCAATCTTTGCCGGCATCCACATTTGCTTTAGCGGCTTTTTCGCTGCGTATGGCAAGAGCTACATCGGCTTTGCTCACAACGTGCTGGCGGTGGCGCTCATTCGCGTGCCCGGCGCCTGGCTGCTGTCGAACGCCTATTCCGACACGCTGTTTCCCATGGGCATCGCCTCACCGTGCGGGTCGATTCTGTCGGCGACCATCTGCGTGATTGCATTTACCGTGCTCAACCGCCGCGGAACTTTTGACAAGCTGGTGGCGTAGCGAGGCGACGCAGGCCTAGCGCCTCTCCCCTGTTTTACCGAAAGGAGCGGTCCTGTGACCGACATGCCAAGCGAACACACCGAAGGCCTGCTCCGCATTGGCGAGGTGGCGCGCCTGCTCAATTTGAGCGTGGGCACACTGCGCCATTACGAACAGATGGGGCTGTTGGAGCCGGCATATGTCGATCCGGCGAGTGGGTACCGCTACTACGGATCGCGGCAGCTCTCCACCCTCAACACCATCGGCAACCTGCGCGTTCTTGACCTGCCGCTGGCCCAGATTCGCGAGTTTGTCACTACGCGCGATATGGATTTGATGCAACGGCAACTGACCAAGCAACAGGAGTTAATTGAGCACAGGCGGCGTGAGTTGGAGCGCATGTCGCGCAAGATTGACCAGCGGCTTGCCTTGCTTCGTGGCGCTTTGAATGCTGATCTCGACACCATTAGCGAAATCGAGGAACCCGAACTTCGCTGCGCCGCGCTGCACGAGCGCGTCAATCCCACCGACGCCTATTCGCTGGGATGGCATATCCGCCAGCTTCAGCAGGGACAGCACGAAACCTTTGCCTATCTTGGCAATCTGGGTGTGGGTATCGCGCCCGAACGCCTGGCCGCCGGAGACTTTGATGGCTACGACGAGGTCTTTCTGCTGCTCGATGACACCGATGATTACCTGGGCGATGTTGAGACGAGACCTGCCGCGCGCTGCCTGACCATAAGCTTCCGCGGCACGCACGGACAAGCGGGCCCACGCTACGAGCGGCTGCTCGGCTACATGCATGAACACAACCTGACGCCCGCCGGTCCGTCGCGCGAGATCGCCCTCATCGACGACATCATCAGCGATGACCCAGAGACCTACGTGACGCAGATCACGGTGCCCGTTTCCCCAGCAAAGTAAGAACCGCCCGGAAGGCATCGTGCTTCCGGGCGGTTCTTCAATTTGGCTATCGATGCCTTACGCCTCTGGCACCTGACCAGTAGCTAAGATCTGCTCGAGTGCGTCCTCATCCAGCACGGGCACGCCCAGCTGCTCGGCTTTGGTGAGCTTGGAGCCCGCTTTGGGGCCGGCGACCAGATAGCTCGTCTTCTTTGACACGCTGCCCGAAACCTTGGCGCCGAGCACCTTGAGCGCCGCGCCCGCCTCGTCGCGTGTGCGGTTGACGAGCGTGCCCGTGAGCACAAAGGTCAGACCCGCGAGCGGTTGAGCGTCGGCGAGCTCGCCTGCCACGCCAGCGTCGGCTGCGGCTTGCGCGTGCGCAGCGCCCAAGTCAACCTCGAGCGACAGGCCTGCCTGGCGCAGACGCTCCAGCACGGCAAGGTTTTCGGGCACGGCCAGGAACTGCTTGACGCTCGCCGCAATCTTGGGACCGATGCCCTCGCACTCGGCAATATCCTCTTCGCTCGCCAAGATGAGCTTGTCAATCGACAGGAATCGCTCGGCGATGACCTCGCCCACGCTCTTGCCCACATGGCGGACGCCCAGGGCAAACAGCACACGCCCGAGTGGCTGGCTCTTGGACTTGTTGAGCTCGGCGATGATTTTCTCGGCCGTCTTGAGGCCTACCGGAATGGGGTCGCCCTTCTTGACGCCCTTTTTGCTGTTGGAGCTGGCGTACACGCGGCCCGTGTCCAGGCCTGCGATGTCGTCGACCGTGAGTTGGTAGAAGTCCGCGACATCGTGGATCAGGCCGGCAGCGATCATCTTGTCGACGATTTCGTCGCCCAGGCCGTCCACGTCCATGCAGCCGCGGCTCACCCAATGGAGCAGACGCTCCTTGAGCTGTGCGGGGCAGTCGATCGATACGCAGCGGTAGGCCACCTCGCCATCCTCGTGGACCACGGGGCTGCCGCACACGGGGCAGACCTCGGGCATCTGCCAGTCAACGCTGTCGGCCGGACGCTTGTCAAGCACCGGACCCACGACCTCAGGGATTACGTCGCCCGCCTTGTGCACGATGATGGTATCGCCCTCGCGCACGTTTTTGCGGCGGATCTCGTCGATGTTGTGCAGCGTGGCGCGCGCGATGGTGGAGCCGGCGACCGTCACCGGGTCGAACTCGGCGACCGGCGTGAGCACACCGGTGCGACCCACCTGGATGCGAATTTCGCGCAGGACGGTCTGCTTTTCCTCGGGTGGGAACTTAAAGGCAATGGCCCAGCGCGGTGCGCGGGCAGTAAAGCCCAGGTCGAGCTGCTGCTGGAAGCTGTCGACCTTTACGACCACGCCGTCGATGTCGTAGTCCAGGTCACCGCGATGTTCGAGGGCCTGGGCGCAGAACTCGTGGACCTCGGCCGGCGTGGCGCAGCGGGCCACGTTGGGGTTGACGCTAAAACCGGCGCTGCGCAGCCAGTCGAGAAATTCGCGCTGGCTGTGGACGTGCAGCGGATCGGTATCGGCGATGGCGTAGATAAAGGTGGCCAAGTCGCGACGCGCCGTGACCTTGGGGTCTTTTTGGCGCAGGGATCCTGCAGCGGCGTTGCGCGGGTTGGCAAAGGGGTCACGGCCCTCGGCATCGGCCTCTTCATTCAGACGAACAAAGCTGCCCTTAGGCATGTAGACCTCGCCGCGTACTTCGATGGTACGCTCGCGGTCGGCGCCCATATGAGCGAGCGCCGGCTCGGACAGGTGCATGGGCACGTCCTTGATGGTGCGCACATTAAGCGACACGTCCTCGCCCGTGGTGCCGTCGCCGCGCGTTGCCGCGCGCACGAAGGTTCCGTTTTGGTAGGTCAGGGCCACGCCCAGACCGTCAATCTTAAGCTCGCAGGTATAGGTGACGCTGCCGGCACCGAGCGCATCCTCGGTGCGCTGGAGCCATGCGTCGAGCTCGTCCAGATCCATGGCATCGTCCATGGAATACATGCGCGCCATATGCGTGACCGGCGTAAATTGCTCGCTCACGTATCCGCCCACACGCTGGGTATAGCTGTCGGGCGTCACCAGGTCGGGATAGGCCGCCTCGATCTGCTGGAGCTCAACGAGCATTTTGTCGAAGGCGGCGTCCGTGATCTCGGGCGCGTCGAGCATGTAGTAGCGATAGGCGTGGTAATCGAGCTCATGGCGCAGCTCGGCCGCGCGCGCTGCCGCCTGGGCACGGGC
>UQTN01000068.1 GCA_900543945.1 uncultured Collinsella sp.
GCTTTTGCTATGCGCAGGCGTTGTCTTTGGAGGTAGCGTCGTTGCCAGTGGCGGTATTCAGCAAGAACAGCCGTAGCGCGAGCTTGATCGCGTAGCCCGGTTTGACCTGCGCCGCGTTTCCCATGCGTTCGCCTAGGTCGCCGCCGTAGGCGTAAACGTCGCGAATGAGGTCCGCGCCCGAGAGGGTGAACATGTAGCCCGTGTCCGAAAGCGCGTTGGGTGCTGCGGGCAGACCCGCGGCCGCACAAAAGCTCGCGAGGTCGGGGCCCATGACGGCCTCGTAGTCAATCGCGTGGCCGCCGTCCTGGGCGGCTTGCTCCTGTTCGCGGGTGTACGACAACGCCGCCGCCAGCACAAAGCTGGGTGTGGGCGCATTGACGTCGTCGGTGGTGGCGACGAGCTTGCCGGCCGCCTGCGTGACCAACCAGGCGACTTCGCGCTGGCAGCGAACGGCTTTGCGCGTCACCGGCTTGATCGATCCGGCAGAAACGCTTCCCTTGGGTTGATTGGCGGCAGCCATAGAGCCCTCCCGGCAAATAGCCCGCACAAGCAGGCAGAAATTACACGTGCTACATCAGTATAGCGGGTGGGGAAGGACTAGGGCGAAGCTCGGCGGAGGGTGAATGTGTGCGATGGTGTGGAACTGCGGTCGCAAGGCTTAAGAGGGACTTACGGCTTTGCAGGAGAGAGATCAAATAAGGTAACGATGTTCACATAGCACCACATATAACCCGAGGTAGACCTATGAATCTGCCGGAATGTAGGCTGCCGAAAACTCATAAGGAAATCGTAAGAATTATGGTATTCTCAACTCTATATCAAAAGGATGGGCAAGCAACATCCAACACGAAAGCGCGGGCTCCCCTTCCGGGCTTCTCGAGGGTCATCTGGGATGAATGGGGAAAGAAAGGGGTCCGTATGGATACCAAGGCATTAAAGAAGCAGATGGGCGCCGCCATCGCCATGGTCCTCGTGGCAGCCGTAGCCCTCGGCTCCGCCACCTTCGCATGGTTTGTCAGCAACAACACGGTTAAGGCGACGACTACCAACATTAGCGCGCAGTCGAATTCTGCATATCTGGTGATTGATAATGCGGATGCCGGTTCTACGAAGACAACGTCCACGGGTTCGGCTACCGCTTCTGAGACGTTTGATGCTGATACCAAGCTTTATCCCGCTCAGTGGAAGAGGAATTTCGATAACACTGGTAATAAAGCTGCCAGTGAGGCGGATGGCGTCTGGCAATTCGAAAGTGCCTATGCAAAGGATAAGGCCAAGCCCGATGAGAAGGATGACACGCGTTTCGCCGTTGGTAATCCTGAAACGGCTGCGACCAAGGATTACACCCTTGCAAATACTTTTTATATCGGTACCGGTACTTATGATGGTACCTTTACCAACTTGAAGGTAACTGGCGTTGAGATTAACAATACGTCTAATTCCAAACTCGACTCTGCTATGCGCGTGCTTGTAATGTGCGATAATGAGTGGGCCGTTTGGTCAAAAGCAGGCAAAGAGAGCAGCTCGAACACTAATGGAATCATCAAGGCCGACGGTATTGCAAAGAACAAGGATGCTACCGTAAAGGTCTATGTCTACTACGATGGCGCTGACTCCGAGGTTTATACCACCAACCTGGAGAACATCGCAAAGGATTGCGGCGTGACGGTTACTTTCGAGGCGACGCCGACCGAGTTTAAGTAATCAATCCATTTATACATAAAGCTCGACTTTCGCCGGGGGCCGAACCGTCGGCCCCTGGTTTTTTAGAATAGGTTAATCGGATGGCAAAACGATCTCAACAATTAAAGGTTCAGCTCGTTGCCGCGGCTGCCGCAGTTGTGCTGTCTGGTTTCGCACTATCCGCCGCCACGTATGCTTGGTATGTTGCCAACAATACGGTCAGCGCAAAAACGTCTACGATCGGTGCCACCACGAACGGGTTTATTCTTCAGATCGCTCAGAAGTCGAAAGGCGCCCAGCATGGTGGCGCTCAGGATTCTCTCGCGGCGACCGAGCTTGGAGGCAAAATCACTCCTTCCTCGACTGACAATATGGCGGATTGGTATGCCTGCCAGGGTTGGGGTGAAGATGGAAAGGTCACCACTTATACCAAGCTCAATTTCACCGCAGGTGGCAAGGCTGGAGAGTACGAAGCTGGCGGAGAGACGCACTATGCGTTTCTAAAAGGTGAGTACATCCTCTATACGATTTCGGATACCGGATTTGCAGACGTATATCTTGCGGATCCTTCTGAAAATCCCGTCGAAGTAACGGTCAACGGTGATGCTACGACTGACACCATCCCCAAATCCTTGCGCGTTGGATTGACGATTCAGAATGCCGATGCGGATGGTAACGGTACTGGAGCAGAGACTCTGAAATGCGTCTATGCCCCCTATGCAGTTGAAGGCAAGGGAAATGATGCTTCGGCAATTGACGGCTGGGCGTGCATCAACGGTTCTGCTGCGCCTGTTACTCCTTCCTACCAGCATATCGAGGCAGACAACTATGACGGTTGGTGTGCCTCGAAAGTCGGAGAAGATTACGTCGCGGGCTCTAAAGCGATAGCCAAACGGGTTGGTTACAACGGAGTGATTCTTCGAGTGTATATTTGGATGGAAGGTACGGACGCGGATTGCGTTAATAACGAAGCTGCAGAAGATACGGCTACATACAACGTAACCGTCCGTCTTGCCGGCGTTTCTGCTGAATAGCATCCATTATCCTGATCTACTCGAAATTGATAGGGGCCGCTTCAATCGAAGCAGTCCCTTTCTTTTGTGGCGACTTTGCGCAAAACAGCTGCATATGAGCCCGCGTGGATCGGCGATAATGTGAAGAACTGTTCTTCCTGGAGGTTCCTTATGGACGGTATCGCTTCTAGTGTTCCGCTGATTGCTCGGCCGAGTTTCGACCGCGCTTGCAGCTTTGTGCCGTCCGAATATGTCCAGGCCTGGGAGCGGTTCTTGCGCGAGGAGCAGCGTGGCGGCCTGTGGGACAAGCTTCCGCATCGCACCAATGCCGATAGCCCTCAATATCCCTTCCGTCTGACGATTGATTCCGAGCTCTTTCCGGTGCCGCGCGATTCGGGCATCTTTTGGCCTGGTCGCGGGCGCGTTAAGCATCCGCGCAAGAAGACCTTTGCCCTTTCGGTGCACAATTCCAAGCGCGGCGCCTACCCTGATGTTCCGCCGCTCTATCTTGAGGACGGCACGTGGGTGCTCAAGTACTCGTCGCAAAGTGCTTCGGTCGAAAACTGGCGCGACCAGGACTACAACCAAAAGATGATCAACTGCATGGAGTGCGGCGTTCCCGTTGGCGTTTTCTTTGCAACGAGCGCTGGCTACAAGGTTCTGGGCCTAGCGTTTGTTGAGCGTTACGAGCCGGAGAACAGCTGGTTTGTACTGCACGGCCCCGTCCATAAGGGCGGACCCGACGCGCGTTTCTTCCCCGATATGAGCTACATGAAGGAGGCTCCGGTCGCGGCGGAGTTTTCTGGCGCTCCCGTGAGCGACGATGATAAGGTCCGCTACGCGTTGCGTCGCGAACGAATCGGCCAGCAGCGTTTCCGCAATCAGCTCTTTGAGGCCTATACCGGTCGATGCGCCGTCTCGGGCTGCAATGTCGACGAGGCGCTCGAAGCCGCGCATATCGAGAACTATTCGGGTCCCAAGTCGCAGATTGTCAGCAACGGTATTCTGCTGCGCCGCGACCTGCACTCGCTGTTCGACGCCCATCTGATTTCGTTTGAGCTGGTACGCGGCGACTATCAACTTTGCGGGTCGTATCTTCTGCAGCATACGGATTATGCGGCGTTTGCAGGTTCGGTGTTGCGCGAGCCAGACGAACATCGCTTGCGCCCCAACGCTCGATTCCTCGAAGCCCATCGCGCCGAGTTCGATTTCTCGGAATCGCGTCGTCATGCGGAGGCCGTTGCTCCGTATTAGCTAAGTGTGGCCCGTCGCAACCCAATCATGTCGATTGATCGGATCGCGCCACGCCGCAAAATCAAGTGGTCTGACATGCGGTGCGCTATGCCCGCAGCGCTCCAATGGGGAACACGTAGACGTCGTGTTCGGCATCGTAGCGGCAGAAGGGCGAGGTCGCGGTAACGACGGCGCAGAACACTGGCTGAGGGTTGCGTGCGGCAGGGTTCAGAGCGACCTTGCGGCGCAGGCGTTCGATGTTGCGGATTCCGTCGCTTACCTTGGATTCGCCTAGTTTGATTTCTATCGCCGCCCAGCGGCCATCGTTCAGCTCGATGATGGCATCGACTTCAAGCCCGTCGGAGTCGCCATAGTAGTGGAGTGAGCCCGGATACGAGCCGGGCAGGCACGAGGTGTAGACGCTCAGATCGTGAATGCACAGAGACTCAAAGAGCAGGCCAAATGTTTGGCCGTCTGCAAGGAGCCTCTCGGGGTTCATTCCGAGTGCGGCTGCGGGAATGGAGGGGTCGACGAAATAACGTTTTGGCTTGGTACGCAGGCGAGACTTGGCGCGGACGGGCGCATCCCAACCGGGCAGCTTTACGATCGCATACATGCTCTCCAACATGTCGAGGTAAAACGCCACGGTTGAAGTTGCCGGCTGGGCATCGCTGTCGCCCAACGAGGCGTCTGCCGCAATGGTGTTGAGCGTGGCAGATGTCGCAACGTTGCGCGCGAGCGAGGACACGATGTGTCGCGCCGTAGACCCCACGCCTCCTTTTTGCGGAACGCTGACTTCGTACATGGCATCGAGATACTGGTTAACGACCTCTGCGGCCATCTGGGGGCTCGCTCCGACAAGCGCCGGCCATCCCCCGCAACAAATTGCGTCGGCCAACATCGGGAGCGATCCTGTATAGGCGGAAGGTTCGAATGATCCATCGAATAGGTTTTTCAGCGAAACGGACCCCGTTGAAAGTCCGCGTTCCCAAAGCGTCATGGTGCTCATGTCGAGACGCGCTATGCGACCGGCACCGCTGTGGGTAACAGAGTTTTTTGCTGGCGTTGATGATCCAGTGAGGATATAGAGGCCCTTCTCGCCGCCGGATGCATCTACGGCGCGGCGCGTGGCATCCCATGTTGCGGGGGTCTCCTGCCACTCATCGATGACGTGCGGCTTATTGCCCTGAAGAGCGAGCGAAGGATCGGCTTCGACCAACGACTTTACGTTTGGGTCGTCAAGATGGATGACACTCTCGCCGAATGCGAGTGCGGTCCATGATTTACCGCACCATTTGGTGCCCCGAATCTCGACAGCCCCAAATATCTGGAGCAGTGTTTGCAGCCGTTCGTCCAAAAGGCGAGGACGGTAGGATTTGAGCCGTTCCGAACCATAAGAAATCATAACTAGATAAACCCCGCTATCTGGGCATACTCGATTTTCGAGGATAATCATACTCGATTTTCGAGGATTTCCACACTCGATTTTCGAGGAAATCTGGACTCGATTTTCGAGCTTTGCGCTACAGGTAGATCCCCTCGCACAGGGGCTTGTGGAACCGGGCGTGGTGGTCGCGTGCCCAGGTGAAGAGTGCCTGGTCAAAGTTGCTGTGACTGGCGGGGATGCCAAAGACGCCGGCGACTTCCACGCGCACGAACTCCAGCGCGGGCAGCTTGTTGATGGCCGTGAGCGCAAACGGCGACGTGGGCTCCTCGAACAGGTAATGGCTGCCTTGCAGTGCGCCGCAGCCGGTGCAGGTGCTGGCGAGCGATACGGTCTTGGTGGTGCGCGACGTTGTGGGCTTGTAAGCACAGCGCTCGCGCAGGTAGTCGCGGATCTCGGCCGGCACGCAGCCCAGCGCGGGGACGATGGCTATGGCGTTGGCGTGGGCGGTGTCGATCGCAATGTGACCCGCGTCGTCCATGGCGCGCGCATCGCCGGGCGCAGCCTCGCTGCCCGAGTCTTCGGTCGCCCAATACGGAATGCCAAAGGCCGCGACCGTCGTCTGCTCGTGGCACTTCCAACACTCGCGCTTGCCCAGCACCAGGTAGATGTAGGGCGCGCTGGGGTTGGAGCGATCCACGCCGGGCAGCCACGCGGCAAAGGGCTCGGGGTTGACGCCATCGGGCACGTACCAGATCTTCTTGGCCCGGTCCCACTTGGCGCCCAGGGCCTTGGCCTTGTCTTTGTGCGAAAAGGGAACATCGAGCTCGGTGCGCATGGCGGCTCCTTTGTGCGGCTTGCGGTGCATGTGCTCCAAGGATACCCCAGCGGCGGGTGCGTGGTCGCTAAACGAGCATTTCGACCGTCCGAGAAGTCGCGGAGCATTTTGGCGAGTGCGTGCCGTCAAGCAAATGGGCAAGCAAATGGTCAGCTTTTGGTCAGTTGAGCGGCAACCTTGCCAAAAGCTTGACGGATTTGCATTTAGACGTCGACGAATGAACACTTTGGTTGCGCCACGGCAAAAAAACTGCTGGTCGTTTGCCGAAAACTCGCCAAGGTCGCGAGCCTCCGCCGACGCGCGTGCTACCTTTGCGCCATGAGCTACTTTATCGTTTCACATAACGCTGCGCTGGCGCTCTTGGCGCACATCCCGAACCCGCGCTTTGGGGATTCGGAGCCAGAGGTCGTGTCGATCGCGGGTGCCTGCGCGCTCTGTGACCAGGAGGCGCAGGAGTTTATCGATCGCTATAACCTGGGGATCAAAGCGCTGGATTTGCTGGTGCCGTCGCGCGCCGACCGTCGGCGAAGCAAGCATGTTAAGACGCACCTGTGCACCAACGAGCTCCCGGCGGGTTCGTTTATCTCGCTGGGCCACTGGATGGGCGACCTGGATGCATACGTGTGCTCTCCCGAGCTGGCGTTTTTGCAGGCCGCGCACGATGGCGATGCGGCGGCGGCCATCTACGCCGGCTATGCCATGACATCGGACTACCGGCTGGATAACCTTGCTCCCGGTGGGGTAACAAGCAGGGATGCGGGCATGCGCGATGGGAAGCTCACGACTAGGGAGCTCATCGCGGCGTACCTTGACCGGGCGTCAAAGGTGAGAGGCGCCGCCAAGGCGAAGGCGTTGCTTCCGTACGTGGAAGAGGGCTCACGGTCTCCAAGGGAGTCGGGGCTGTGCATGTTTATGTCGCTGCCTGCGCATTACGGCGGGCTTGCGCTGGGCAAGGCCGAGCTGAACAAGAAGTACTTCATTCGCGACGGTTACAACGATGGGCGCAACCGCAAACTGCGCGTGTTGGAGCGCACGCCCGACATCACGCTTACGGCGAAAGCAGAGGTGGGCATGGATAAAGTAAGGGCTGGCTTGCTGCCCGAAGTACTGACCGCGCTGGTCGATTACGACAGCGACGCCATTCATGATGGAAGCGAGAAAATCCACAAGGATGCCGAGCGCCGCAACGAGCTGCAGATGCTCAATGGGGTGGCGTACTTTACGGTGACGACTGACCAGGCGAGCGACTACGAAAAGCTCGTTCGCCTGTGCGAACGCGTCCGGCGCAAGCTGCATCGTCGCAAGCGGCCCATATTTTACAAGCCCATGACTGAGGAAGCGCGATATTTGGCACAGGCGCGCGCCGAGACAAAGCGGTTTAAGCTCTGGCAGACCGTTATTGAGGCGCATCAGCATTGGTAAGTGGTCCCTTGGCGGCGGAGGGGGTGCTGCCGTATCGAAGGTGAATGGTTTCCCGTGAAGTGAACGAGTGTTTTTGGACTCCCGAAGCATCCACACTTTTTGGCGCCAAAACCGCAGGATTCTAACGACAAAACCGCAGGAAATGAGCCGCCAAAAGTGTCGATGCTCCGGGGGTCCATTTTGGCTCGTTCACTTCACGGGAAACCATTCACCTTCGATTTGCGGGGGTCGCCCGGATACGGCTGCGAGGCCCATTCGGGCCTGATTGGGGCGCTCGCTGGGGTTGTTTGGACGATTTTGGGCTTGGTTGGGGTGGTTGCTGGCGTTGTTGAGGCGGCTTTGGGTGCCGCGGCGCCCCTTTAGCTTGGTGGCGTAAAACAAAACAGCTCAGAGGCGAAGCCTCTGAGCTGCGAACATTTGGTGGGCGTTAGAAGATTTGAACTTCTGACCTCTTCCGTGTCAGGGAAGCGCTCTCCCCCTGAGCTAAACGCCCGATCAAGGGTGCGCGAGTGCGCAGGGAATAATATAACGGAGCTCCCGCCCACTGGCAAGAACTATTTTTTAAAAAGTGGCAACTTGCGACCCTATCGGCCCCCGATCCGGTGCGAGCAGTACGCGAAAAGTCGCGTTTGTACCCCCGATGAACTGCACATTCGCGTAAAATATTCCCATTATGGGCAAATGGTGTCCAGGTAGTTTACGATGCGGCATCTGGGGGAGGGACATGTCGGACGCGCGCTCACTGCGAAAACAGTTCAATCGCATGCTCGCCACGTTGCTGGTGGCCCTTGCTGCTGCCGGAGCCGTAACATATGCCTGGTACATCTACAACGCCAACCGCCACATCACCGATGTCAAGATGGCCGCGGGCACGGGCGTGACCTTCCTCATCTCCAACGAGTACGACGGCGAATACAAAACCAACGCCGGCCTGAGCTTTTCGGGCCTGCTCGATCCCGTCTCGACCGACAACGTGCTCAACGGCTTCCAAAAGGTAACGGGCTTTACCGGCGGAACCACCCAGGACTCGCTCTTTGCCAGCATGTTTGGCGCCGCCGAGCACTCCGACTACTACAAGACCTCCCTGTACCTGGCTACCAATTCGGCCGCGACCGACGTGTACCTGTCGGGCATCGATTTTACCGAGCAGGACACGGCAAACCCCATCTCCACCGCTCTGCGCGTGGGCCTGGTTACCTATGCTCCGGGACAGGGCGACACCGTTACGGGGCAGTATATCTTTGAGGTCTCGGGCGAGCACAATCCCCAAGCGCGCTACAACACACTCGACGGCAAGGATGCCGGCGAGAACGAGCAGAATCACCTGGTGCTCGACAGCACCCGCTCCGATGGAACAACGGTTCATTTTGACCAGCTGACTAGTGCAAACTTCTGTGACTACAACGAAGACACCGGCATCGTGAGCCTCAAGGAGGCCACGGCCAAGATCTGCAGCCTGCCCGCCGCTGCCGAGGGCGCCAACCGCAGCACGCCCGTGCGCGTGGATGTGTACGTGTGGCTGGAAGGCTGTGACCCCGACTGCACCAACAACCTGGCCGCCACCAGCCTGCAATCGCTGGCGCTGCGCTTTGCCGGCAAGCGTTCGTAAGGGGGCTGGACATGAGTGCTTCGAACATCAAAGACATCCTAAACTCGCGCCGTCGCATGGTTGCTGCGGCTGCATGGATGTTGGTGCTGGTGGCAGCCCTGAGCGCGGCCACTTACGCTTGGTTTAGCAACTCGCGCTATACCAACGTGACGCCCGTGGCGCACACGGTAAGCGACGAGGGCTCCGACCTGCAGATTGGCCTTTCGGCCAACGGGCCCTGGGACACGACGGCAACGCTTGCCGCCGCCGACAAGACACTCTATCCCATCTCGACGGCAGACCTTTCCCGCTTTTGGCGCGGCACGTTCCAAAACGCCGCCGGCGTTACGACCGACTACGCCGACTGCACCGCGCAGCTGGACGACTACGCCCTTTCGGGCACGCTGTACCTTAAGGGCAGCGATAGCGCGCTCAACGTGTACCTGTATCAGGGCCAGATGAGCGTGACGAGCGACCCGCAGCTGCTGGCCGCGCTGCGCCTGGGTCTGGTAATTACAACCCAGTCGGGCACGCAAACGCATATCTTTACCTGCGACGATCTGGGCAATACCGCGGGCGCCACCAGTAGGCGCACCACCGCGCAAGACGGCGTGGTCGTGGCAGCTGGCGCCTCGGGCTGGACCTACACTGCCGATCCCGCACGCGCCATAAGCGCCTACAGCATGGACGGCACCGGCGACACGCCCACGGCGCGCGCAGCCGCCACGCCCATCTGCACGCTGGCCGCCAACGAGGTGGCAAGCGTTCGCTACGTTGTGTACATGGAAGGCTGCGACGCCAATTGCATCGACGAGGCCCAGGCCCGCGATGTGGCGCTGCAGCTTGCCTTTGCCGCGGCCAAGGCATAAGGGGGCGAGTGGCATGCAAGATAAGAAGCAGATGCAGCTAGACGGCAGCGAGGCAGAGACGGCGCGCGTCAACACGGCGGCAACCGCCGCCTTCGAGCCCACCGAGCCCGCAACCACCACCCGCCACCACACCCGCCGCGCGCGTGCTTACATTGCACTCGTTATGGTGGCGCTTGCCGCCACCTTGGGCGCCGCGACCTACGCCTGGTTTACCAGCAACATGAAGGTCAACACCAACTCGGTGAGCGTGCGCAGCGACACGTCCAAGCTGGTGCTGGAGCTGGGCGATGCCGATCGCGGCAGCTGGACGCAGCAGGGCGACGTTTCCCTGACTTCCAGCGCGAACGGCGCCGTGACGCTCTACCCGGTCTCGACTTTTGACCTCAACGGTTTTGCTGCCTGCGCGCAAAACAACTCGGCCGGCGATGCCACGGTGTTTGAGCAGGCAAAAGACAACGGATCCGCGTTCTACCACGGCTGGATCGACCTGCGCCCCACCATTACCGGAACGGGAGCCAGCAAAGTAAAGGGTAAGGTCAACCTGTATCTGGCCGAATCCCTGGTCCCGCAGGACGCCAACGCCGAGCTGCTGCGCGCAGCCCGCGTGGGCATTAAGATCTCGAGCGGCAGCCAGGTGTTCGCCACCAACATCTTTGAGCTCGACAGCTCCGACGGCGGCCATCGCGACGAGCATCCCGCGACCGTCCCCGCGGGCCTGGCAGGCTATACCGAGGGCATGCTTTTGGGCTGGCAAAACGGCCAGCTCGCTTGCGGTACCAACGTGACGCAGGACCCGGCCGCCTTTACGCTGGACACGAGCGAGACAGCCATGCGCCCGCAAAACGCGCTTGCCACGCTGGGGCTTGGCCAGACCTATCGCTTAGATATCTATTACTACATCGAGGGCACCGACCCCGATAGCGCCGACTATCTGTATCAGGATCCGGGCACCTTGCACCTGGCGCTCTTTGCGACCTTGGACGGTGAGGCATAATGGCACGT
>UQTN01000069.1 GCA_900543945.1 uncultured Collinsella sp.
TCGGGCGTGTCCTCGGCCTCCTGCGCGGCACGCAGCGTGGCTGTGCGCTCGACCACGTCGGCCAGCTCGGCATCGGTCATGGCGTCGCGCTTGGCTGTCAGCTCGGCGGTCTCGGCACCCTCTGCGCCCTCGGCGGCGTCCACCGGAACCAGCTCGACCAGCGCCATGTGGTCGTTCTCCAGCACGAGCTCGCACAGCAGGTCCTCAAAGTAGCTGCCTTCCAGCTCGCCGCGCAGCTCCTCGTACACCGGGCCATACTTGAGCGCCAGCGTCGCGGCGTCGTCATCGTAGAGCCAGGTGCTCAGCGCGTCGCACGCAATGGCCACGCCGTCGGCGATACCGTAGTCGCGCTGGCGCAGGTCGTATTCGTTGCTGCTGATGATGGCCTCCAGGCGCTCGCGCGGAACGCCGTGCTCGCACAGGTCGCGGCAGGCGTCCTGGAACACGCGGCGCAGTTCGCGCGCCACGCCGGGCTGCGCGTTTTGCAGCATGATGAGCTCGTAGGGCTGCAGACTCTCGGCCGCAGTGTAGCTCACCACGTTGCCGCCCAGGCCGGCGGCCAGAATGGCCTTCTTAACCGGCGCCTCGTTGGAGCCCAGCAGCGCCTCGAACAGGATGTCCGCCGCGATCGTGCGCTTGCGGTCGAGCGCGCTGCCCAGCACCAGGCCCAGGCCCACCAGGGCGTTCTCGGGCGTGGTGGCCATCTCGACGCGCTTATACTCGCAGGTCACGGGCGTCTGCACGTCCAGCGGATTGGGTGCCAGCGTGGACGGGTCCTCGCCGGCGGCAACGGCAGCGTCCATGCGGCGGCTCGCAGCGCTCGGCTGCGACAGATAACGCTCGTCCAAAAACGCCAGCGCGCGGTCCACATCTAGGTCGCCGTAGAGCGTTATATAAGAGTTGGAAGGATTGTAGTGGCGCGCGTGCGTATCCAGGAACTGCTCGTAGGTGAGCGCGGGAATCGCGCGCGGGTCGCCGCCGCTCTCGTGCGCATAGGCGGTGTCGGGATAGAGCGCGGCGTTGACGGCGTCGTCCAGCACGCTCATGGGGTCGGACAGCGCGCCCTTCATCTCGTTGAACACCACGCCGTTATAGCGCAGCGTGCCCTCGCGCAGGCTCGTGGAGCTGGCGTCGCCCTCGCCCTCGGCGTTCTCCGGCAGGTCCAGCTCGTAGTGCCAGCCCTCCTGCTCAAAAATGGTGGGCTTGGTATAGATGGCCGGGTTGAACACCGCATCCAGGTACACGTCCATCAGGTTGTACAGATCCTGCTCGTTGGTGGTGGCAACGGGGTAGATGGTTTTGTCGGGGTAGGTCATGGCGTTGAGGAACGTCTGCATGGAGCTCTTGATCAGGTCGACAAACGGCTCCTTGACAGGGAACTTGGCCGATCCGCACAGCACCGAGTGCTCAAGAATATGGAACACGCCGGTGGAATCGGCCGGCGGCGTCTTAAAGCCAATGGCAAAGGCCTTGTTTTCGTCGTCGCACGCCAGGTACAGTAGGCGAGCGCCCGAGGCGGTGTGGCGCAGCACGTAGGCGTCCGAGTCAAGCTCGGGAACGGTCTCGCAGCGCTCGACGGCAAAGCCGTGGCAGGTGGCGCCGGGCACCAGCAGCGCGGCAGCAGCGGCGCGCGGGTCGGTTGAAGTGGTGGGCATATGCAGTCTCCTTTGACGCCCCAGCGGGGGCGAATCGAGTCGAATCCCCGAGAGTATACCCATATGGGGCCTTCGACCAATCTGCCGCACGAGCGTGGATTTTCGGACGAAATCGGCTGCCAAAAGCCCAAAAACCGTCCAAATATCCACGCTCGCGCGTCAAGTACGTATCTCTCACCTCACATGCATCTCTACGACGAGGGATGAATGTGAGACAGGTAGAAGATAAAAATCAATCGGCTTATCGGATGCATATACCGCCATCAGATTGAAGCTGTATGCGGAAATGGATGGACTCTACACCGCTTACGCAAAATAACCCCTCGTTTGCTAAAACATTATAGGAAATGGCGTGGAGTGCTAAAAAGTTCTAATACAATATAAGTCATTTATCTATAGGCTGCTGATTCCTTGTAAAGGTATGGTTGATATGGTTGAGGCAAATAGCGTTATCCCCCTGTACAAACAGATTGTTCGTGCGCTTTCTGATTCAATCGCCAACGGCACGTACCGCCCGGGAGATAAGCTTCCGACCGAGGCGGAGCTTATCGAGCAATTTGGTGTGAGCCGAATAACGGTTCGCTCCGCAATTAAAGAAATGGAAGATGCTGGGCTTGTTGAGAGGGCCCGCGGCAAGGGCACGTTCGTTTCGTCGGACACGCAGATGTATGCCGCGGACGACCGTGAGAGCTTTACCCATTCGTGCCAGCTTGCGGGCAAACAGGCGTCTACCAGGGTTCTCGAAATGGGCTGGGACTTCCCAAGTCTGCGAGACGCGAAGTTCCTGGGCGTAGACGATACCCAAAAGGTATTGCGTAGCCGTCGTCTGCGCCTTGTGGATGGCAAGCCCACGATGCTGGAAACCAATAGCTATTCCGCTGCGCTTTCTTTTTTGGAGCATGAGTCCCTCGATGATTCACTGATGGCGGTACTCGATCGCCAGGGGATCAAGATGGGTCCCAACACGCGTACGCTCGAGGTCTGCTATGCGAGCGAGCTCGAGGCGGCATACCTTAACGTGGAGCTGGACTCTTCGCTGCTTCTGTTTGTCGATAGACGTTATGCTCCAAGTGGCGAGCCGCTTTTCATCTCCCGTCAGGTGTACTGCACCGAGCGACTGAAGTTCTATTTGTAAATTAAAGATAGATTGGTCGATTTACCGACCAATTGTTACCGTTCGCGGATTTGGAAAATAGACACACCACGTAGGGTAGATTGCTAATATACTTTGTTATGACAATATAGTACGTCCTATTGGTATTGGAGAACTATGAATAAGATATTGCTAGCGAGTCATGGTTATCTCGCCCAAGGCATGAAAAGCTCTCTGGAGATTCTGATGGGCACCAACGACCGAATCGAGTGCCTGTGCGCCTATGTCGATGACGATTCAAGGGACGTCGCGGCGTTGATTGATGCATGGATGGAGACGAGGGACCCTGCCGACTCTTGGTTTGTCGTGACTGACATCTTTGGCGGCTCTGTAAACAACGAATTCATTCAGAGGCAGACCGACGGATCGTTTACGTTAATCGCTGGAATGAACTTGCCGCTGCTGGTGGAAATGGTTACACAGCTGGACTCCCTGGATGCGGACAAGGCCAAAGCCGCGGTCGAGGGATCGCGTTCGTTTATTCAGCTTTGCGAGGCGGCGGACATGCTTGCCGGCGCCGAGGAAGAAGAGTTCTAGTTAGTTCTGGTTCGAGCCCTTGCTAGGGGCCACACCTGTCATTCCCTTTATCACGTGCGGAGATGATAACGATGATTAAGCTTACGAGAGTTGATTACCGACTGATTCACGGCCAAGTTGCCATGTCCTGGACTCACGCTTTGGATGTAGATTGCATCTTGCTTGCCAGCGATGCTGTGGCAAAAGACGACATGAGGAAGGCGGCCTTGAGGCTCGCCCGCCCCAACGGCGTTAAACTCGTCATCAAGGATGTTGACGCTGCTATCGAGGCGCTCAACAGCGGCGTTACCGACAAGTATTCGCTGTTTATCATCACTGAGACGATTGAAGATGTCTATCGTCTCGCTAAGGGTTGCAAAGACATCAAAGAGATCAATCTGGGCGGAACTCGAAAGACCCCTGAGACCACGCTTCATCCGACCCCTGCGATCTTTGCGACCGAGAAAGATGCCGAGCATATCCAAGAGCTCCTGGGCGATGGCGTGGCCATCGAAATCCGTCAGGTCCCCAATGACGCTAAGGTGTTTGCCAAGGACGTTTTCTAGCCGGAAACACGTTGATGCTCGGCATTTATTGAACCAATGCTCTATGCCTATGCCCGTCGATCATTTGATCGGCGGGCTTTTTATTAAAGAAAAATCAAAAAAATCTGAAATAGTTCTTGCATAGTTAGTTATATAAAGTATTATAACGTCATGGGATGAATGAAGGGTTCATCCAAGTGAGTTAGGAGTAAGGGATGTTCAATTTCGATGAGCCTCGTTACGAGAAGGTTGTGAGCGATGCCCTCGCTCTCCGTCCTCAGATTGAGGCTGCCGTGGACGAGGTCTGCGAGCAGGGTTATTCCAACATCTTCTTCATCGGCTGCGGCGGCACCTGGGCCCACACGCTCCCGATGAAGTATTGGGTCGAGACCACCACGGCCGACGTCGATGTCCACTGCGAGATCGCCGCAGAGTTCCTCGCCTGCCCGCCCAAGACCTTCAACAAGGATTCTGTCTGCGTCTTCTCCACCCGTACCGGCACCACCCCCGAGATCATTGAGGCTGCCAAGTTCTGCCAGGAGCAGGGCGCCCGCACGCTGATGTACGTCTCCAACGACAATACCCCGGCCACCGAGTACGCCGACTACAAGTTCTTCAGCTTCGCCGAGGACGACGTTCTGTGCGAGGCCATCTACACCTACCAGATCACGCTGGTCGCCCGCTTCCTCAAGAACGCCGGCGCCTTCCCCAAGTACGACACCTTCATGGAGGAGTTCGGCAACATCGCCCCGTACCTCATCAAGGCCAAGGACGCCCAGGACGAGCGCTGCGCCGCCATGGCCGAGGACTTCAAGGACACCGACTACCACATGGTGATCGGCTCCGGCATGCTCTGGGGCGAGGCCTACGACTACGCCATGTGCATCCTCGAGGAGATGCAGTGGATCAAGACCAAGTCCATCCACGCCGCCGAGTTCTTCCACGGCACCATCGAGCTGTGCGAGGAGGGCACGAGCCTCATCATGCTCTACGGCGAGGACGACACCCGCAAGCTCATGGACCGCGTGGACAACTTCACTCACATGCTCGCCGACGAGAAGGGCGTCAACGTCCGCGTGAACAAGTTTGACACCGCCGAGGTCGAGCTGCCGTTCAGCGACCCCGAGTTCCGCAAGATCGTCTCCCCGATGGTCACTTACACCATCACCGAGCGTCTGAGCTGCCATCTCGAGCACGTCCGTAACCACCCGCTCACCACGCGTCGTTACTATCACCAGATGAACTACTAATCCTCTCAAATTGCTGCGGTTGTCTGCAGGCGAGCTGCGCAGAATGCCTCGCCTGCAGACCTGTTTCTGGGGTTGATCGAAATGGTTGTCCAGTATCTTCTAGTTGCACTGGTCGCATTTATTGCGTCCATGGACGAGCAATTATTTGGCATTACGATGCTTGGTCGTCCGCTGTTTACGAGCCTGTTTGTCGGCTTGATCCTTGGCGATGTCCAGCAGGGCGTTATCGTCGGCGCTGCTTTGGAGTCCATGTTCATGGGCGCCATCATGGTCGGCGCGGCGGTTCCTCCCGAGGTCTATGCCTCCGGCGTGCTTGGCTGCGCGTTTGCCGTCATTACGGGTACGGGCACGGCAACTGCAGTCGCGCTCGCCCTTCCCGTCTCCGTCTTCCTTCAGGTGTGGCGCAACTTCTGCTACGCCGTTCCGGGTGCCTTTGCCTGCAAGAAGATTGAGACCGCTCTGGCAAATCGCGATCTTGCCAAGGCGAATCTGTACCATCTGACCATCGTGCCGCTGTCGATTGGCATTCCGTCTGCACTGCTGGTGTTTGGCTCGCTGTTCTTTGGTGCCGACCTTATCAACAATGCGCTCAACGCGATTCCGCAGTTTGTGATGGACGGCCTCAACGTTGCGTCCGGCGTCATGGTCTGCATCGGCTTCGCTCTTCTTATCAGGACCATGGGCGATAACAAGCTCCTTCCCTGGCTGTTCCTGGGCTTCATTATGGTCATCTACCTCAAGATGGACGTGGTCGGCGTCGCCGCAGCTGCCATTTGCGTCGCGCTGCTCCTGGCCTTCCGCGAGGGCTCGTCCGGTCCGCAGACGGTTGCTGCAGATGAAGAGGAGGACTTCTAATGGCTATCCAGAACACCGACCTCAAAGAGGCCAAGAAGGACGCGATTATGACTCCCGATATGTATCGGAGCATGTTCCTTCGCCAGTTTACGAGCCAGTGCTCGCAGTCGTACGACAAGATGATGGCAATGGGCTTCATGTACACCATTCAGAAGCCCCTGCGAAAGATCTATCCCAACGACGACGATTACTATGCGGCGCTCGATCGCCATACCGAGTTCTTTAACATCACGCCTCATGTGCTTCCGTTTGTAGCCGGCCTAACGGTTTCGATGGAAGAGCAGGCGGCTGCCGATAAGAACTTCGACACGTCCTCGATTAACGCCATGAAGGTCGGCCTTATGGGACCGCTTTCCGGCATCGGCGATTCGTTCTACTGGGGTACGTTCCGCGTGGTTGCCGCCGGCATTGGTATTGGCATCGCTTCGACGGGCAACCCGCTCGGCCCCATCGTGTACGCGCTCATCTACTCCGTGATTAACTTTGCAACGCGTATCGTCGCCGCCCATCTGGGTTACGACTTGGGAACCAAGTTTTTGCAGCAGTCCGAAGAGAGCAACCTTATGTCTCGCATGACGCATGCTGCCGGTGTTCTCGGAATGACCGTTATCGGCGCCATGATTGCGGCACAGGTCTCGCTGTCCACGGCTTTGACCTTTGACGTGGGTGGTTCGGAGATTGTCCTGCAGGATCTGTTCGATTCGATCTTCCCCGGTCTGCTGCCCTTGCTGGCAACGTTCGCTTGCGTTGCCCTCTATAAAAAGGGCGTCAAGACCATTTGGATCATCTTGGGCATCTTCGCAATCTGCATCATCGGAACGGGCTTGGGAGTGTTCGCGGCGGCGTAATGTTGACTGCAATGCTCGCGCGTTGGATAACTAACTGACCGTTTGAAAACGGGGCTCGGCGTAAGGCCGGCCCCGTTTTTTATTTGAGGGATTTTCCGACCGTCCAAAAAATCACACTCGTCCATCACTCACGCATCCCTCATCTCTCATTCGTCACTAATACGAGAGATAACAGAAAGACGAGAGATAAATATGAGAGATAACTGAGCAGCAAAGAGACGAGCAATCATGGTATTGTCTCAATATCGATTGTTCTACCAGCAGAAACATGTTTAAATGAAACAGATGGCAGACATCTCATCTTTCACCTCTCACTTATCTCTAACATGAGAGATAACAGAGAGACGAGAGATAATTATGAGAGACAACTGAGAGACGAAGGAAGTCTATCCATGGCATTCTCCGCAAGGTCGAGCGAAAGGACGTGCAGATGAACGAAAACGAGCTGGCCGGTTTGCTCGAGTCTTTAAAGCGCATGGGTTCGGATGACCTTAACGTCGAAGTAAAAGAGAGCGCCACGACGCTTTCCCGCGACGTATGGGAAACGGTCAGCGCTTTCGCAAACACCGCCGGCGGCATCATCGTACTCGGAGTGAGCGAGCGTGCGGGTTTTGTCCCAGTTGCAAACTTTGAGACCGAGAAAGTGCTCAACCAATTCGTGGCGGGCATGGGCGATGCCGGCGGTCGTGGAAAGCTGGCCAATCCGCCCAAATACACCATTGAGCGCGTGGAGCTTCGGGGTACCGTTGTTCTCGTCATCACAATCGAGGAGCTCGACCCGTCGAGCAAGCCTTGCTATGTAATAGAACGGGGCGCCCAGGGCGGCAGCTACAAGCGCATCGATGACAAAGACGTGCCGCTTTCGTCAACCGAGGTTTTGGCGCTGTCGTCATACGAACGGACGAGTCCTAGCGATCGCGATACGGTGCCCGGCACGAGTGTGGGCGATCTCGACGAGTCGCTGGTCGACCGCACGATAGAGCGTGCCTATTCGTTGACGCCTCGAGCGATGCACGGTGCGACGGACAGGAAGACAAAGATGGAGCGTCTGAATTTCCTCGACCCCCAGGGCAATGTTACCAAGGCTGGCCTCCTTGCCGCGGGCGTTTACCCTCAGCAGTTCTATCCCAAGCTCTTCATTGATGTAGCTGTCCATGCGGGAACTCAAAAGGGCGCTGCGGGACCGCTAAGGTTTATGGACCGCACAGTCTGCGAGGGCACCTTGGGCGAGATGATTTCGGATGCTGTCGCGGCTGTCGCCAAAAACCTGCGTCGCACCTCGACCGTTCAAGGCGTCTCGCGTATCGACTCGCTGGAGATTCCCGAGGAAGTCTTGCGTGAGGCGATTGCCAACGCCGTAATCCACCGAGAATACAGAGATCGGTTCTGTGGACAGTCGATCGCTGTTGACGTCTTTGATGACCGTATCGAGGTGACGAACCCTGGCGGTCTTTATGGCGGAAAAACTCGCGAGAATCTGTTTGACGGTAGTTCTCGGTGCCGCAACGCGACGCTCGTGAAGCTCATGTCGCTTGTCCCATTGCCCGACGGTGCGGGCTCTCCTGCCGAGGGCAACGGATCGGGCATCCCGATGATGGTCGATGCCATGCGTGCGCACGGTCTGGCCGAGCCCCTGTTTTGCCCTGGTTTTGACCGGTTTAAGGTTGTCCTCTATCGCTCCAAGGTTGAGCAGGTCGATCATGGTGGGGACCTGATCATGGCGGCCCTCAAGCGCTATGACGAGTTGGGAACGCGCGAGCTGGCAGGGCACACGGGGCTTACCATCTCTCAAGTTAGGACGCGCGTTAATGCGCTTATTGCTCAGGGCGAGATTGAGCCTACGGCAGCGGCGACGAGCCGCAATCGCAAGTATCGACTAACGGAGCGTGCAGGGCAGATGCGCTAGCGAATATCGATGGCCGTAGTTGCGCCCGCCGCATGAGTGTGGATTTTCGGACACACGAGCGTGGAAATTCGGACGCCCGCCAAATGACAGTGGATTTTCGGACGAAATCGGCTGCCAAAAGCCCAAAAACCGTCCAATAATCCACGCTCGTACGGTGCCAGCCGTGCCGGCTGGCCCTGCCGCCGCCCCTCATCCCGCCATTTCGCGCGCTGCACATCGAAACCCACAGCAAAGCAGTTACAATAGCCCAATGTGCATCGCGCACGACGATGATATCGGCGCCCGCGACTGGGGGAGACAACATGGCAGAGCAACAGATAACGCCGGGGACCAAGCTTCAGGTGGCATTCGACGTGCCCATGGGCCAAAAAACCGACTTCAACATGCTCGCCACGTACAAAGAGAACCTGGACGACGCGTACTTTCTTATGAGCGCGCCCATGCTCGCCGGCAAGCCGCTGCTCATGGACGAAAACCAAAAGCTGCTGCTGCAATACAAAGTGGGCGAGGAGACGTTCGTGCTCGCCGGCTACCCCGAGTCGGTCGAGAAAAAAGGCATCCGCACCTACTGGAAAATGCGCAAAGTCGCCGAGCAGCGCACCTTCGTCAAGCGCCGCGACGAGCGTTTTAAGGTCGCCATGCGCCTGACCTACCAGCGCGACAACGCGCCGACCACCGAGCCCGAGGACGCCATGACCATCGACGTCTCGGCCGGCGGCCTGGCCGTCTACCTCAACGATTATCCCGACGTGGGCGAGGCCCTGTCCGTGCAAATGCCCACGATCCGCCTGCAGGGCGAGCGCCACGAGCTGCCCGAGCAGCTGGGCATCGTGTGCTGGGTGCGCCGCGCGCCCAAGGGCAGCCTGTACCGCAATGTCTGCGGCCTGCAGTTCCGCTACGCCGACGACATGGAGCGCGAGCTCGTCAAAGAATACGTCGGCTACATTCGCACCAAATATAAGATCTGATCGCCATGGCTCTGTTCAAGCGTAACGACAACAAGAATCAAGCTGCCGAGGATTTGGCCGAGGATTTGGCGCAGGACCAAGCTGAGGGCGTGGCCGATAATTTGGCCGAGGACCAAGCCGAACCCCAGACCGAGGACATGTCGGCAGACGCGCCCGGCGCCAATGCCGAGGATGCCCCCGGCGAGGACTCCGCGCCCGAGCAGGTCCCCGCCTCCCGCAAGCGCTTCGGCAAGCCCAAGCCCAAACGCAACCGCAAACCCAAGCGCGATCTGCGCGGCGTGGTGCGCATCGAGGAGCTGGAGCAGGCGCTGGCCGACCAGGACTTCGACGACATCGACCCCGACGCGGTCGTGTCCATGTACATGCCCAAGCGCCGCATGGAGCGCATCGGCGCGGCGCTGCTGCGCATGGACAAGCTGCAAAAGGCCCTCGTGGTGCTGGCGCTTGCCTTTGGCGTGCTGTTCGCCCTGTCGTTTATGCAGGAAAACATGGGCAACTTCACCATCAACCTCAACCGCCTGGAGCTGTTCCGCCGCGGCGTGGCCATCGCCGACAACGGCGACTTTAACAACGCCACTGCGCGTCTGGCGGCCGACGCCGTGGACAACGGCACCAATATCGCCGCCGACGACCTGCCCGACAACCTGGATAGCGTCGACGGCAGCCACAACGGCAAGAACTATGTGGCGTACACCTTCTATATCCGCAACGCCGGCAAGACCGATCTGGGCTACAGCGCCAAACTCAAGGTGGTCAGCGCCAGCAAAGGCGTGGAGAAGGCGGCGCGCGTGCGCGTGTATCGCAATGGCGAGCCTACGACCTATGCGGCGACTGCGGCCGATGGCAACCCCGAGCCCAACACCGAGCCGTTTGCGTCCAAAGGCGTGGTGACGACCATTAGCCACGCGAACTTCCGCGTAGGCGATGTGGACAAGTACACCGTGGTCATTTGGCTGGACGGCGACGATCCGGAGTGCGTGGACAAGATCATCGGCGGCGCGGTGGAGTTTGGCTTTGACTTTGATTCGTCCGAGACCGACGACTCGAGCCTGTTCATTAAGTTCGTGCAGGATATTGCCGACACCCTGACCGGCAACGACCCCATTAGCGCGAGCGGCAACGAGGCGCCCGATTACTACAAGGAGCACAACGTGACGTGGAGTAACCGCCGCAACCAAAAAAACTCGCCCGTGAAGGACGGAGACAAATAGAGCGAACAAGCGCCGGGCCGGGATTGATATTCCGGC
>UQTN01000070.1 GCA_900543945.1 uncultured Collinsella sp.
AAGCCCGCCACCGTGCTGGACCATGCGGACGCTGTCGCCGGCGCCGCCGTGGTCGCAGACACCACCGAGACCCCGCTTTCGCTCATGCACGACGCCATGACGCTAGTCGGCGAGCTGCGCCGCGCGCCCGAGCTCGCTTCGGCACCGGTCGCCGCACTCACCCGCGATAGCCTTATGGCCCGTGCGCTCCATGCCGAGCCCGCGCGCTCCATCGCCGTCATGCCCAACAACGAAGAGGCGACTATTGAGGTTTGGCCCTCGCTCGACCATGCCGCCGCAGCATTTGAAGCTGCGACCAGTGCGGATGCCGAGGCCGAGGTTGCGGATGCCAACGAAGCCAACGACGAAGCCGCCGCTTCCTCCATGCCCGAGCCTGCCGCCATGCTCGACCTGGGCGACGGCAAGCCGCTGCCCGTGCTCATCCCGGAGTCCGAGCAGTTCGCCAACCGCCTGCGCAAGAATGCCCGCCTGCGCCGCAAGTGGGCCAAGCGCGAGGGCGTGAGCTGCTACCGCGTCTACGATGCCGACCTGCCCGACTACTCCGCCGCCATCGACCTGTACGAGGGCTGCCCGCAGACGCCGGGCCGCTGGCTCGTCATCGCCGAGTACGCCGCGCCCAAGACCATCGACCCCGCACTGGCCCAGGCCCGCATGCTCGACATCTTGGCCATCGCGCCGCGTATCCTGGATGTTCCGGCCGAGCATGTGCACGCCAAGGCCCGCATGCGCTCGCGCGGCGGCTCGCAGTACGGCAAGCAGGCCGCCGGCAAGGGCGGCTCGGGCGAGCGTGCCAATATTGCACGCCGTCGCCTGCCGCTCATCGAAGAGGGCGGGCTCACCTTTGCCGTCAACTTTGACGACTACTTGGACGTCGGCATCTTCCTGGATCACCGCGTCACCCGCAACCTGGTGCGCGAGCACGCCAAGCAGGCGCGCCGCTTCCTCAACCTGTTCGCCTATACCGGCACCGCCACCTGCTATGCGGCAGACGGCGGCGTCGAGGAGACCGTGACGGTCGACCTTTCCAACACCTATCTGGACTGGACCGAGCGCAACATGCGCCAGAACGGCTTTGTGGGGCCTCAGCATCATTTTGTGCGCGACGACGTGCTCGCCTGGATTCGCGACCAGCGCCAGACGCGCAACCGCTGGGATCTGATCTTTGTCGACCCACCCACGTTCTCGAACTCGTCCAAGATGGGCCGCCGCACCTGGGATGTCCAGCGCGACCATGTTGAGCTTTTGGCTGGCGTATCGCGCCTGCTCGCGCAGGGCGGCCACGCCATCTTTAGCTGCAACCTGCGCGGCTTCCGCCCCGAGACGCGCAAGCTCGCCCGCGCGGGCGTAGTGCTACAGGACATTACGGCACAGACCATCCCCGAGGACTTCGCGCGCAACCAGAAGGTGCACCACTGCTATATCGTGCGCCGCCTGCCCATCGAGGACGCCATGGCCGAGGTCGGCTTTAGCGCCGAGGAAATTGCCGAGCGCGTCGAGGAACTGCATAACCCCGAGGCCCGCAAGCCCCGTGCGGCAGTACCCGCGCACGCGCAGACCGGCAACGGCAAGTCCAACTTTGCCGGCAAATCCTCCCCCGCCGGCAAGCCCAAAAAGAAGAAGTTCTACGCCAGCAAGCCCAAGGGCAGATAACAAAGTTGCGGTGGAATACGGACTGTTTTGCCTGGAATTAGGTAAATTTAGACCGTATTTCACCGCAACTCATATTGGGATGGCGGATGCCGACCTATCCCTGGATGACCAATCGGTAACCAATACCCACGTGCGTCTGGATATAGCGCGGATGCGCGGGGTCGGACTCGATCTTCTTGCGCAGCGTGCCCATAAAGACACGCAGGCTCGCCAGGTCGCTCTTGGTCGCCGTGCCCCAAATCTCGTGCAGGATAAACTGGTGCGTCAGCACCTTGTCGGCGTTGTGTGCCAGCAGGCACAAGAGCTTGTACTCGATCGGCGTCAGATGCAGTTCCTCGCCATCCATCGTGGCGATGCCGGCATCAAAATCGATATGCAGCTCACCGGTATCGAACGAGCCCTCGGAGACAACGCCGCCCGTCTGCGCATACGAAAGGCGCCTGAGCGTCGTGCGAATGCGCGCGAGCAGCTCCTCGACCGAAAACGGCTTAGTCAGGTAGTCATCGGCGCCGGCATCGAGTGCGCGAATCTTGTCCGCATCCTCGCTACGCGCCGATACCACGATAATCGGCATGCCCGACCACGCGCGCACCGACTCCACCACCTTGACGCCGTCCATATCGGGCAGGCCCAGATCGAGCAGTACTATGCTCGGCGCCTGCGACGAGGCGGCGGCGATGGCGGCATGGGCGGTCTCCACAGCCATATGACGCAAGCCGTGCGCCTCGAGCGCGGCAACAATAAGATTGCGAACGGCGGGGTCGTCCTCAACGACCAAGATGAGCGGTTTTACGGCAGAGTTCGGCACGGCGCTACTCCTTATCAAACGAAACATCGGCGACGGGAAGCTCAATCGTAAAGACCGAGCCGTGCGGGTCCGCCGCGGCAACCTCTATGCTACCGCCATGCGCCAACGCAATGGAGCGGCAGAGCGAAAGACCCAGGCCCACGCTGCGATGGCTGTCGGCAAGACCGTGGTTGGCGGTGTAGAACGATTCAAAGATTCGCTCGCGGTCCTCGGGCGCAATGCCCGGCCCGTCATCGGCCACCGAGCACGTCACGTGCCCATCGTCGACGCCAATCGAAATCACGATATGCGAACCCGCGGGCGTATACGTGATGGCGTTGTTCACCAGATTCACCACGAGCTGTACCATCAGACGCGCGTCGACGTTAACGAGCGCCGGCTCATCGCACGCCACCACCTTAAGGTCGTGCTCGCGCACGGCCGGACTTACGTGGCGCAGCGCCTCCTCGACGATATCGTCCATGAGCTCGAGCGTAGTCGCCAGATGCATACCGCCGCCCTCGAGCTTGGTGATGGCAAGCAGGTTCTCGACGGTGGCGTTGAGCCATTGCGCGTCCGAACGAATGGACAGGAGCATGCCGCGGCGCGTCTGGTCGTCGAGCTCGGCGGTGCCGGTCGAGCCCTGGTCGAGCAGTACGTCGGCATTGCCCGAAATGCTGGTAAGCGGCGTGCGCAGATCGTGCGAAATGGAGCGCAGCAGGTTAGCGCGCAACTGCTCGTTTTTGGCAAGCACCGCCGCCTCTTCGCGGGCCTCCATGGCGCGGGCGCGATCGAGTGCCAGCTCGCCTTCGCTCACGATGGCATCGGCAAGTGTCCGCTCCTCGTGCGTCAGCACGTCGGGCTCGGCAACGATAGCCAGCACGCCCACAACCGAGGCGGGGTCGCCCGCGCGCACCATGGTGTCGCCCGAACGTACGGTCAAGTAGATGCCAAAGAACGCCGAGCCGCCATAGGTGGCATCGAGCGGTGTTCCCACATAGGCGGACGCCGAGAGCCGCTGCGGCATCTGCGACGCCAGCTCGTGCACCGGCACGGCATCGCCCACGGCCGTATACGTCGCGCGCGGCAGCAGGTCATCATCATCGGCATCATCGCTGTACCACACGACCGGGCAGCCCGAAAGACGCGCCAGCTGCGTTGCCATGGCGTGCACAATCTGCTGCTGATCGGCACAGCGCTGCAGCATGCGGTTGGTCTCGAGCACCATCTGCGTGCGGCGGTCGCTGGCGGCGGCCTGCGCCAAGGCGCGGCGCAGGGCCAACGCGATCGAACTCGACACAAGCGAGACCGCAAACATGATGAAGAACATGCCGGGATAAACACGGTCGATAAACGACAGCGAGTAGCGCGGGTCAACAAACAAGAAGTTGTAGAGCGCCACGGCGGCAGCCGAGCTCAGCAAGCAATACAGGCGGCTCCAGGTAAAGAACGCGCACAGCTGCACGGCGAACACATAGACGATCATGATGCTCGGCGCGAGACCCGGATGGTCGAGCAGCGCGCCCGCAATCGTCGCCGCGACCAGCAGCCCCGCCGATACGCAGGCGTCATACAGAGGGCTGCGACGCGTCAGCGTCGTGCGCCGCCACCAAAAGTTCTCGGCAATATCGCCGTCCGCATGGACGTCCATCAGCGCCCCGCCCCTCTCTCAAAAACAAAAACCACCACAAAGGGGACAGGCACCTTTGTGGTGGTTTCCCCTTGTGGTGGTTCCAAGTGTATAGCCTTTACAGCCTGCGGTCGTTAGACAAACAGCACGTGCGCGAGCAGGGCGCACACGCACACCGCTCCAAATACCAATGCCACGATCGAAATCACGCGATCGACCATGTCCATGTTGGCCCGATTCGTAAAGAACCGATCTTCGGCGGCGTCGACGCGCGCCTCACGAACGTCAAGTGTCCTTGCATCCATGTTTACCTCCCCGGCTTTAGTTTTGCTCATCGATAACCAACTCCGTGTAGTCTCCGTCGGCTACGGGCGCTCGTTGGGGGCAAGGCGCTGCATCTTGCTCACGGCCTTAAACTTGGTGAACAGCGGCACGTACTCAAAGCTCACGTTGGAGTTCTCCAGGCCGTACCAGCGCGCGGGCGTGCCGGCGGCGCGGCGGATGATGTACTTGAGCGTGATGGCCGTGCGCTCGCTCGGCTCCACGTCGCTTTCGGGCGCCAGCAGCTTGCGGATCATGACGAACTTGAACGTGCCAATGTTGCCCGGATCCTTATAGACCGAGTAGTCGTGCGTCTGCGACGGCAGCTCGCCGCTGGCAGCCAGGTCCTGAACAACTTGGCGCAGGTAGGCATTGACGCGTTGGTTAATCTTGTAGCCCAGGTACAGATGCACGCGGAACACGTAGTCGGTGCCGAACGTCTCGACCGAATAGGCAAAGGTATGCGGCTCGTCCATGGTCTCGACGTTCACGAACCACCAGGCGCGAGCGCGCTTGGGATGCTTGTCCAAGATCGAGTAGACAATGTCGCGGTCGATGTAGTCGGTATGGGTGTCCTTGGTCAGGTACACGATGTTGTCGCTCATGCGCTCGTAACGGTCGTCGTCGCGCAGGCGCTTGAGCTGCGGCAGATAGCTGCGCAGCGGCAGCAGCGTAAACTGGCGCTGTTCGACCGCCGTGCCGTTGTACCAGCACACCATAATGCCCATGATGAGTGCAGCCATGAGGATGGTGAAGTAGCCGCCGTGGAAGAACTTGGTGAGTGAGCTCACGAAGAAGAAGCCTTCGAGCAAAAGGAAGAAGGCCGCGAAGATCCACGGAGCAACCTTGAGCTTGCGCTCCTCGTGCAGGTAGAAGAAGAGCAGCAGCGTGGTGCACATCATAGTCAGCGTAATGGCAAGGCCGTAGGCGGCTTCCATATGAGCCGAGTTCTGGAACAGCAGCACCACGATGACGCAGCCGACAAGCATGACGTTGTTGACCATGGGGATGTAGAGCTGGCCTTTGGTCTCGGCCGGATAGAAGACCTGCATGTGCGGCATGAGGTCCAGGCGACTGGCCTCGGACACCAGCGAGAACGCGCCGGTAATGAGCGCCTGCGAGGCAATGATGGCCGCGATGGTTGAAAGGCCGACGGCAAACGGACGCAGGCCCGGGGCGAGCATCTGGTAGAACGGGTTAAGGTCGGCAATGCCCATGAGCTCGGGGTTGGCAGCGTTGTTCATAAGCCAAGCGCCCTGGCCCATATAGGACAGCAGCAAGCAGCACTTAACGAACGGCCAGGTGGCGTAAATGTTGCCGCGACCCACATGGCCCATGTCGGAGTAGAGCGCCTCGGCACCGGTGGTGGCGAGGAAGCAGCTGCCCAGAATCATGATGCCCGCGTGGTTGTTGGGGCTCAGCAAAAAGGCGATGCCGCGCACCGGGTTGAGGCACAGCAGCACGGCGGGGTGCTGGAAGACAAAGAACAGACCCGTGCCGCCCAGGAACAGGAACCACAGCGTCATGATGGGGCCAAAGGCGTGACCGATCTTGGCCGTGCCGATGCGCTGCACCAAGAAGAGCGCAATGATGATGGCGAGCGTGATGGCGACAACGCGGCCCTGGTCATCCCCGAGCACGGCGTGGACCGCCGGAATGGTGCGCAGGCCCTCGATGGCCGTGGTAACGGTAACAGCCGGCGTCAGGATGCCGTCGGCGAGCAGCGCGGCGCCACCCAGCATGGCGGGGATGATAAGCCACTTGCCGCAACGCTTGACCAGGCTGTACAGGGCAAAGATACCGCCCTCGCCGTGGTTGTCGGCGCGCAGCGAGATCAGCACGTACTTGACGGTCGTCAGCAGCGTGACCGTCCACACGACAAGAGAGAGCGCGCCGAGCACGAACTCCTCCGTCACGCTTCCGATGCCGCCGTTGCCGGCAACGAGCGCCTTAGTTACATACATGGGGCTGGTGCCGATGTCGCCGTACACCACGCCCAGCGTGACGAGCATCGCCGAGATGCTCACAGGAATCGCAGCGTGCGAGGCTGCCTCCTTGGCCTTTTGTTCCATAAGCCGGTTTCCTCCCAACTTTAATGTTCGAAGGGATTATAGGCAATCGGCCCATGTTTTAATGCACTGTTTTCCCAGCTAAATAAACATTTATACGGCCTTTAGGCCACCTCGGCGATATGGAATGTGACAAAGGGACTGTCCCTTTGTCACATCACCGCATTCGTTACTTGCCGAGCCAGTTTTTGAACCACCACTCCATGGAGCGGCTCATCTCGGCCATAAAGGGGCTCGTGTGCTTGCGGGTGTAGATGTCGACGACGCGCTCCCCCACCTCGCGGGCATGCGGACGGAACATCGCGTCCATCTCGGCCACCTGCGCGTCCATGGTCGCGGCATCCGCACGGCAGTAGCGTTCCTCGTGCACCAGGTTCACTACGGGATGCGCAATGGCCGGGCGCTCCTTACGGGGCGTGCCGATGATGAGCATCGACAGCGGCATGGTATAGGGCGGCAAGTCCAGCAACGCGGCAACTTCCTCGGCATTCTCGACGATGTCACCGATGTAGCAGCTCCCCAGCCCCAGGGCCTCGGCGGCAATCACGGCGTTTTGCGCGGCGATTACGGCATCCTGCGCCGCGATGGCAAAGTCGCCCAAACCCGGCGCGCGGCGGGGCGCCTTGCCCGTACGCTCTACAAACTCGGGCTCAAAGCAGCCCACGTGCTCAAACAGATCGATCCACTTGGCATAGTCGACCACAAATATAAGTGCCCAGGGCGCCTTGGCGATCATGGGCTGGTGATCGCACAGGTCGGCCAGACGGTCCAGCGTAGCCTGCTCGCGAATGCTCACGATGGAATACATCATCATGGCGCCCGCCGACGGTGCGCGACTCGCCGCATGCAGAATCGCCGCCCGCTGTTCGTCGGTCACCGCCACGGGGCAACCGTCGTCATCACGCGCGAAGGCACGCGTAGAGGAACGGTGCTCCAAGATGTCCAGCACCGCATTGCCCGTAGTCTCGACCGGATAGCCGCACGTATCGACCGCCGCTCCATCGCCGCCCATGTCCGCCTTGCAAACCTGCTCGCTCATCGCCCTACCCTCGCCATTTCTTTAAGAAGCCTTTATGTTTCCGTGTAATTCCCGTCCATTATCGCGCAGGTCGCCGCTACATTGCGCCACACCGCCACACGCGCGCGTTATTATGGCTGGTTGTTGTGCGCAGTCACCAAATGCAGCGCATATCTTGGTAACAATCGGGTAAACCCCCGCTTTCGTAGGTTTTATTTTGTGAGGAGTCTCAGCATGTTCGCAGCCGCCATCTCGCTCGTCGGTCTTGCGGCGACCGCCTACCTTGTCTTGCGCGAGGCCAAGGCCATTCGCGCACAGTCGGGCACCGTTGCCAAAGGCACTCTTGGATGGAGCGTCGCCTTCGGCCTGTTCCAGGTCTTTTTGACCATTTGGGGCGCCGTGGGCCTCGTCGCCCAAAACGAGCCGCTCGCCTTTGTGATGCTTATCCTGACCAATGCCATCCTTACCGGATGCGCCTGGGCCAGCATCGCCCGCGACCGCATCGCCCCGCGCGTCTTTGCGTTCGCCGGGTCCGATGCCCCCGTCCCCACCGGCAAGCTCGCCCGCCTGCGCGGAGCCTTTGTGGGCAAACCGCTCGTCGCCGCCGTCCTGTGCCTGCTGCTCGCCGGCGTCTTTGCGCTGCTGGGCATGGAGGTCTCGTCCAACCACGACTTTACCTGGGTCTACCCCCTGTGCATCCTGCTCGAATGGGCCATTATCACCGTGCTCATGGTCGGCTTGTTCTTCCTATTCCAGCGCCACGGCGCAGCTCCCGCGGTCCTGGCCTTTGCCCTCTTTGTCCTAGGCATTGCCGAGTTCTTCGTCATCACGTTTAAATCCATGCCCATCCAGCCGGGCGACCTTTCGGCCATCTCCACCGCCGCCGCAGTCGCCGGCACCGGCTACACCTTCTCCATCTCGTTGTTCTGCGTGCTGTCCATGGGCTTTACCGCCATCGCCATGCTGCTATGCGAGTACGCCGGCCTGGTGGCACCGCACCGTCAGAAGGGTGCCGTCAACGCCAAGCGCATGCTGCTCATCAACCTGCTTGTGGCGGTGCTGTGCCTGGGCGGCGTGACCGCGCATGTCACGCTTATCGACTACTACAACACCCTCGGCATCACCGTCTACACCTGGCGTCCGCTCGAGAGCTACTGGCGCGAGGGCTATCTGCCTGCCTTTATTAGTGCAGCACAGTCCATCAAGCCGCCCAAACCCGCCGACTACTCCGTCGACGATGCCAAGGCCACGCTCAAAAAGTACGCCAAGGCCTACGACAAGTCCGACGCGGCCAAGAGCGACGAGCGCGCCGCCGCAAAGGAGCAATTCGACAGCGAGAAGCCCACGGTCATCGCCATCATGAACGAGACCTTCTCGGACCTGTCCATCTACCAGAACATGCGCGCCGGCTACGAGGGCCCGCAGTACTTTAAGAACCTGTCCAACTGCCTCAGCCGCGGCAAGCTCTACGTGAGTGCCTACGGCGGCGGCACCGCCAATACCGAGTTTGAGTTTATGACCGGCAACTCCATGGCCAACCTTGGCTCGGGCGTGTACCCCTACACCATCTACAACATGGAGACGACCGGGAACCTGGCAGAGCAGTTCAAATCGCTCGGCTATTCCACCACGGCCATGCACCCCAACCACGCCACCAACTGGAACCGCGAGAACGTCTATAAGGACTTTGGCTTTGACCAGTTCCTGTCCATCAACGATTTCCAGGGCGCCGATACCCTGCGCGGCATGGTGACCGACCAGGCTACCTACGACAAGATTCTGGAGCTGCTCGACCAGAACGCCGACCCGCAGTTCATCTTCGATGTGACCATGCAGAACCACTCGGGCTACGACACGGGCCTGCTGCCGGCAGATAAGCAGATGCACCTCAACATCGACACGACCGATCTGGACGCCAAGACCGTCGAGGACGGCACGCTCTCCGATGTCGACGAGTATGTCTCGTGCATCGAGCAGTCCGACCAGGCGCTGCGCTACTTCCTTAACGCCTTAAGCAAGCTCGACCGCAAGGTGGTCGTGGTGTTCTGGGGCGACCATCAGCCGTTCTTCCCGTCCAAGTTCAATGACAAGTGGTTTACCAACGAGGACGACGCCACGCACCAGGAGCGTCTGTGGCAGACCGACTACATCATCTGGGCCAACTACGACGTTGCCGGCTGCGACCAGACAAGCGAGGTCGACGACTTGTCCACCAACTACCTGTCCACGCAGCTTATGCAGTTGATCGGCGCACCGCTGTCCGACTACCAGAAGGCGCACATGACGCTGCGCAAGTCGCTGTCCGCCATCAACTCGGTCGGCTACGAGGACGCCAGCCTGCGCTGGGCGCTCTCCTCCAACGTCACCGGTGACGACGCCGCTGCCGCAGCCGCCACCAAGGCGCGCGAGGATTACGCCAAGATGCAGTATTACGAGATGTTCCGCGACGGCAAGAACGTGTATACCGAGCACTTCCAGACCGAGGCCAACGAGACCGACCCCAACCTGGCACCGGGCACGACGAAGATCAAGTAGCGGGTCGCTCATAACTGAAACGTCTGTCCGGGCGGAGGCATATAAGGTTCCCTGCTCGGACAGTCCTGCGCAAGACGGAGGCCACATTAAGTGGCCTCCTTTGCGTGCGGAACTCGCGATGAACCTTATATGCCTCCGCCCGGACAGACGCCTTGTTGTTGGAGCACGGCTTGTCATGGGGGTATCCGCTGAACATATATAAGTTGAAGGCCACATTAAGTGGCCTTCTTTGTATTCGGAAAGTGTGTCCCGGAATCTGCCTTCGGAATGGGACGCAGTTTCCGCTTGAGGGCCTGTTGGGAAAGCGCATCCCACTTCAAGAGTAAATTCCGGGTCGCACTTTCCGCTAAGGCTCTCAACCGGAAAGTGCATCCCATTCCAAGCCTTAATTCCGGGACATAGTTTCCGGACAAGACATCAACCGGAAAGTGGGGACCACTCTGAGCGTCGATTCTGGGACACACTTTCCGAAACACCGCCCATCCGGAAAGCCCGTCCCACTCTGAATACATCCGGGCATGGAATATCCGCTTATTAGGCCTTCCGTCAATAAAGGGGCGCCCTCCCGAGCGGCGGGCTCAAGGTTCATCGCGAGTTCCGCACGCAAAGAAGGCCACTTAATGTGGCCTTCGTCTTGCG
>UQTN01000071.1 GCA_900543945.1 uncultured Collinsella sp.
GCGGCTGCCGAGAAAGTTGCCGAGGTAGTTGCCGATGCCAAGAACACGGCAGGGGAGACGTCCATCGCTAGCGAGCCCGCCACCGCCGCTGAGCCCGTAGCCGCCGCCCACGCCCCCGAAGGCGCGATCTTCAACCCCGAGGCCGCCCGCGGCAACCTGCACCTGGGCATCGACGTGGGCTCCACCACCGTTAAGCTCGCCGTGCTCAACGACGACAACCAGATCGTCTACGCCAAGTACCAGCGTCATCACACCGATGTCCGCGCTTGCGCCCGCGACCTGTTCGCGGGCGCTGCGACCGTGCTGCCGACGGCCCAGATGACCTGCGCCATTACCGGCTCGGGCGGCCTGCTGCTGTCCCAGTGGCTCGACCTGGAGTTTGTCCAGGAGGTCATCGCCAGCAAACGCGCCGTCGAGACCCTCATCCCGGCCACCGACGTCGCCATCGAGCTGGGCGGCGAGGACGCCAAGATCATCTACTTTGACAACGGTATCGAGCAGCGCATGAACGGCACCTGCGCCGGCGGCACGGGCGCCTTCATCGATCAGATGGCCACCCTGCTGCACACCGATGCCAGCGGCCTCAACGAGCTCGCGACCAACGCCACCACCATCTATCCCATCGCCAGCCGCTGCGGCGTATTTGCCAAGACCGACGTGCAACCGCTGCTCAACGAAGGTGCCCGCCCCGAGGACGTGGCTGCCTCCATCTTCCAGGCCGTCGTGACCCAGACCATCTCGGGCCTGGCGTGCGGCCGTCCCATCCGCGGCAACGTCGCCTTCCTGGGCGGCCCGCTGCAGTACCTCTCCGAGCTGCGCCACCGCTTCTACCTCACGCTCAACCTGGACGAGGAGCACCGCATCGTGCCCCAAAACGCCCACCTGTTTGTGGCGAGCGGCGCCGCCATGGCGCACGAGTCCAACAAGCTCAGCACGTTCCCGCAGCTCATCGAGGCTATCGACAGCTTGGGCGACACGCAGGGTGCTGAGGTCGAGCGCCTGGATCCGCTCTTTGCCACCGACGAGGACTTTGCCGAGTTCAAGGGCCGCCACGACACCGAGGTCGTCCCCAAGGGCAAGCTCGACGGCTACACCGGCCGCGTGTTCATCGGCATCGACGCCGGTTCCACGACCATGAAGGCCGCGCTCGTGGGCGAGGACGGCCAGCTGTTGCACACCTGGTACGGCAACAACAACGGCGACATCCTGGGCACGGCCAAGGTCATCATGGCCGATTTCTACAACCACATCCCTGCCGGCTGCACCATCGGCCACGTGACCACTACGGGCTATGGCGAGGCGCTGCTCATCGAGGCCCTCAAGGCCGACTCCGGCGAGATCGAGACCGTCGCGCACCTGCGCGGCGCCAAGGCATTCCTGCCCGGTGTCGAGTTTATCCTGGACATCGGCGGCCAGGACATGAAGTGCCTGCGCGTGAAGGACGGCGTCATCGAGCACATCATGCTCAACGAGGCCTGCTCGTCGGGCTGCGGCAGCTTTATCGAGAGCTTCGCCGTGTCCATGAACATGGACGTGCGCGCGTTTGCCGACGCCGCCATCCATGCCAAGGCTCCCGTCGACCTGGGTAGCCGCTGCACGGTCTTTATGAACTCGCGCGTCAAGCAGGCGCAAAAGGAAGGCGCCACAGTGGGCGACATCGCGGCCGGCCTGTCCTATTCCGTCATTAAGAATGCCCTGTTCAAGGTCATTAAGCTGCGCGACCCCAAGGAGATCGGCAGCCAGGTGATCGTCCAGGGCGGCACCTTTATGTCCGATGCCACGCTGCGCGCGTTTGAGCAGCTCACCGGCGTTCATGCCGTGCGTCCCGACATCGCCGGCTGCATGGGCGCCTACGGTGCGGCCCTGCTCGCCCGCGATCGCGCCGGCGCCGACGGCACCTCGACCATTCTTTCTGCCGAGGACATCGCGCACCTCACCGTGACGCAAAAGCACGTCCGCTGCGGTCGCTGCTCCAACAACTGCCAGCTCACCGTCAACGACTTTGGTGGCGGCAGGCGCTTCATTACCGGCAACCGCTGCGAGAAGGGTGCCGGCCACAAAAAGCAGAAGACCGAGGCCCCCAACCTCTTCAAAAAGAAAAACGAGCTGCTCTTTAACCGCGAGGTGCTGAGCCCCGACGAGGCCCCGCGCGGCACCGTGGGTATCCCGCGTGCACTCAACATGTACGAGAACTACCCCTTCTGGCATGCGTTCTTTACGCGCTTGGGCTTTAGCGTGCAGCTGTCCGACCAGTCGAGCAAGAAGACCTACCAGGCGGGCATCGAGTCCATGCCGTCCGAGAGCGTGTGCTATCCGGCCAAGATGAGCCACGGCCACGTGATGAACCTTATCGACCGTGACGTCGACTTTATCTGGATGCCGTGCGTGCGCTGGGAGCGCAAGGAGGATCCGACCGCCGGCAACTGTTACAACTGCCCCATCGTCATGAGCTACCCCACGGCGTTGGCGCTCAATATCGATGAGATTCGCGAGCAGAATATCGAGTTCCTGTACCCGTTTGTGCCCTATCATGACAAGACCGAGCTCAAGCGCCGTCTGTACCAGGTGCTCGCCGTCGACCGTGTGGCCGATGCGCAAGCCGGTCGCGGTCGCGTGCGTGGGCCCAAGATCACGCGTTCCGAGGTCGATGCCGCCGTCAACGCCGCCTTTGAGGCCGATGCGCGTTTCCACGAGGACATCCAGACCATGGGCGAGGAGGCCATGCGCTGGATCGAGGACAACGGCGGTCACGGCATCGTGCTCGCCGGTCGTCCCTACCATAACGACCCCGAGATCAACCACGCCCTGCCCGAGCTTATCTCGAGCTTTGGCTTTGCGGTCTTTACCGAGGATTCGCTCGCGCATCTGGTAAAGCCCGAGCGTCCGATTCGCGTCGTCGACCAGTGGATGTACCACAGCCGCCTCTACGCCGTCGCCCGTTTTGTGACCATGCGCAACGATCTGGACCTGATCCAGCTCAATTCCTTCGGCTGCGGCCTGGACGCTCTGACCACCGATCAGGTGCAGGAGATCCTGGAGGCCAGCGGCAAGATTTACACCGTGCTCAAGATCGACGAGGTTTCGAACCTGGGTGCCGCGCGCATCCGCATCCGCTCGCTCATGGCCGCGCTTAAGGACCAGGAGGCCGAGCGCTTGGCCGAGGCCACGGCCGCGGGCGAGGCTTACGAGCAGGGCGATGCCGCGCCAGTGGCGCCTTCCACGGATGCTCCCGCGTTTGCGAGCCGCAAGTACACGTTCGAGGCGCAGCGTGAGAGCACCTCGACCGCATGGGCCAAGGTGCCCTTTACCGAGCAGATGCGCGACGAGGGGTACACCATTCTGTGCCCGCAGATGGCACCGATCCACTTTGACCTGGTCAAAGAGGTGTTCCGTGGTGCCGGTTACAACCTGGAGCTGCTTCCCTCGACCGATCACGACGCCGTCGAGGCAGGCCTGCGCTACGTGAACAACGACATCTGCTACCCGTCGATTTTGGTAACGGGCCAGATTATGGAGGCTATCGAGAGCGGCCGCTATGACCTGTCCAAGACGGCCGTGGTCATCAGCCAGACCGGTGGCGGCTGCCGTGCCACCAACTACATCGCCCTCATTCGCAAGGCCCTGCGCGAGAGCGGTCACCCCGAGATCCCCGTGATCTCGCTTTCGGCCGTGGCGCTTGGCGAGGACAACCCCGGCTTTAAGCTGACGCCGGCGCTGCTTAAGCAGGCGGTCTACGCGGTGCTCTTTGGCGACGTGATGATGCAGATGCTCTACCGCTGCCGCCCGTATGAGGCCACGCCCGGTGCCGCCAACGCGCTCTACGAGGAGTACATGGCGCGCGCTCGCAAGCTGGCACCCAAGTTCAACAGGCATAACTACACCAAGCTGTGCCGCGAGGCCATCCGCGCGTTCGACACCATGCCGCTTGTGGGCGAGGGCACCAAGCCGCGCGTGGGCGTGGTCGGTGAGATCCTGGTCAAGTTCCACCCCACGGCCAACAACCACGTGGTCGACGTGATCGAGCGCGAGGGCTGCGAGGCCGTGGTGCCGGGTCTGCTCGACTTCTTCCTGTACTCCATGAGCAACGCCGAGCTGCAAAAGGACGAGCTGGGTAGCTCTGCAACGACGCGTGCGGGCATGCAGGCGCTCATCAAGCTTGTGGACTGGATGCGCACGCCGGTGGAAGAGCTGCTCGAGAAGTCCCGCCGCTTTGAGGCGCCCGAGCGCATCGGCACCATGGCCGACAAGGCCCGCACGGTGCTTTCGGTGTGCAACAACATGGGCGAGGGCTGGTTGCTCACGGCCGAGATGCTCGACCTGATTGACCATGGCGCGCCCAACATCATCTGCACGCAGCCCTTCGCGTGCCTGCCTAACCATGTGGTGGGTAAGGCCGTGATCAAGGAGCTGCGCCGTCAGCACCCCGAGAGCAACATCGTCGCGGTGGACTACGACCCCGGCGCGTCCGAGGTCAACCAGCTCAACCGCATTAAGCTCATGATCAGTGTGGCCAAGGAGAACATGCGCGCCGGTAAGGGCTTTAAGCTCGAGAAGGTGGCGCCGCTCGCGATGGACGAGGTCACCGGCCAGATGCGTGCTCATGACGGCTGTGTGAGCTGCGGGCCGGCCAGCGAGGAGGCCGTGGCATCGGTCGCCGAGCGCCTGGGACGCGGCATTAAGAAGTAACTGGCCTGCTTTGTGCTGGATATGAGACAAACGGGTGGTAGCCGTACCGGCTGCCACCCGTTTTTACTGGACATCTGTTGCGTAAACGCCCCAACTATCACCCTTTGCGAACTTAGATTTCGGAAGTATGCGGCAAAATCTGAATAGGCCGAGCACATCGGATATGTCCAAGCTCTGTACCTGCGGTTTTATTGGTGAAAAACCAGGATGTGCTCAAGAGTTCCGGAATTTGCCGCATACTTCCGAAAACGACGTCTCGGTGGCACCATAAATTGCCCTTGAAGCCCCGAGATAATGAACATATGTAGCCGTTTGCCGCGAAATACCGCCCGTTTATAGAACCCACCCCCAGCGCGCGTCATCCTTACGGTTGAATAAATACACATCTATGGAATTACGTAAGAGAGGACCGTTCCATGAGCTACAAGACCGTTTGTGTTGCCGGCGGCGGCGTGTTGGGAAGCCAGATTGCCTTTCAGGCTGCCTACTGCGGCTTTGATGTAACGATTTGGCTGCGCAGCGAGGGCAGCATCGGCCGCACCCAGCCCAAGATCGATCACGTGCGCAAGGAGTACATCGCGGCAATCGAGGGCATGGCGGACGGTACGGGCGAGTGGTGCGCCGGTATCGCCGATGGCACCCAGCCCTTCGACAAGGAAGCGGCGCTCGCCGCCGTCGAGCGTGCCTACTCCACACTCAAGCTGGAGCTCGATCTTGCCAAGGCCGTGGCCGACGCTGACCTGGTCATCGAATCTATGGCCGAGGACGCCCAGGCAAAGATTGACTTCTACAAGAAGCTCGCCCCGGTACTCCCGCAAAAGACCGTCGTCGTGACCAACTCCTCCACGCTGCTGCCGAGCACCTTTGCCAAGTACACCGGCCGTCCCGAGAAGTACTTGTCGCTGCACTTTGCCAACTCCATCTGGAAGAACAACATGACCGAGGTCATGGCACAGGACCAAACCGACAAGCGCTACTTCGACGAGCTCGTCGACTTTGCCAACGATATCCGTATGCTTGCCCTGCCCGTCAACAAGGAAAAGAACGGCTACCTGCTCAATTCCATGCTGGTGCCGTGGCTGCTTTCGGGCCTTGACCTGTACGTTTCGGGCGTGAGCGATCCCAAGAGCATCGACCTCGCGTGGACGCGTGGCACCGGTGCCCCCAAGGGTCCGTTTCGCGTATTCGACACGGTGGGTATCCAGACGGCCTACAACATCGTCATGCAGTATCAGAAGGTGCCGGGCTTGGTGAGCCCGCTGCTCAAAAAAATGATGATGCCCTACAACTTTAAGGCTATGGCGTCCGTCCTCAAGAAAATGCTCGACGAAGGCAAGCTGGGCGAAAGCTCGGGCGAGGGCTTCTTTACGTACTAAAAATGATCTCTTGGGGGTGGAAGCGTTGGGGATCTACGGTAGTATGCGACAAAATCTGAATTGATCGGGCAAGAGCTGTAGCGCGCGTTGACGTTTGACCAATGGAGCGCAAAAATGCACCGTTCGCCGATACTCCTCTCGCGAGTGGTTGCCATATGGTTTGATGTTGGAAACATATGACTGCCGCCGGGCTGCGGGTGACGTTTGCTCTGATATCGGAGGTACCAAGTATGTTTCACGCTCCGTTAAACAAGTATCGGGCTGGTTAATATGGGCCGCCGTACTATCTCGATAACCCTTGCAGTGGTTTGCCTAGCTGTGCTCCTGGGCGCTATGGGGCAGTTCGCTATAAGTCGAGAAACATCCTATATGCGGGAATGTGCTTCCGAAGGCTTCGCCATTGATGGCTACTATCGGGATGACAAAACGAGTCGGGAAACCCTGGCTTTTCTTGAGGAGGACAACTGTCGATGGCAGCTGGTTGACCAAGACGGAATCTGCACAGACGGGCAGTTTAAGCGTACGGATGACCCCAACATTCTGGTATTAAAGAATGAAAACGGCGAAATATTCGGTACGGTCCACGTGGCGCATATTTCGCGCCGACGCGATCAGGGCTTGCTCTACCTATTTAGAGATACCAAGGTGACCCGTTTTTATCTGGTGAGCACCGATCCGGCGTTTATGGTGGAGTCTGGCGATGTCGATGCGGACAGTTGATTCACGGCAATAAAACGGCGAGCGGGGCGCGGGTGTGAACTGCACCACGCTATTTGCTCGCGTCCGTATCGCGTCTGCGCCTCGTCATAACTTGCGTCCGTGCGAGCGCTCATCCCGCGCCGGCATCACTTCACATCGAACTCCACGCGATCGAGTTCGGGCACATTGAGGTCGATGAGCTTGCGGGCAACACGACGGTCGTGCGCCCCAAGTGTCTCGCTTGTCGTCACATGGGCGACAACCTCGCGCTCGACGAGGCCCTCCTCCCCGCCTTCGGTGGCCGAGGTCTCGACGGCGACGGTGTAATCCTTAAAGCCCGGCAGTACCGCGGCAAGCTCGCGCGTAGTTTCGGTGACGCCATAGCCGTCCTGCACGCCGGCCTGCGCCGAGCCAATAGACCCCGCGGTCATAACGATGCAGGGGATGGCAAAGATCACCGTGCCCACGATGATGCGGCGGCGCACCTTGTGTGACAGCTCATCGACCTCGGCGTTTTCCTCGGCGGTCACAATACCGTCGCCGTTGAGGTCACGCTTGAGCGGTACACGTAGAAGAAGCAATACGGCTTCGGCCGCCAGCGCGATAAAGACAACGTTGATGCCAAATTCGTAGAGCGCCGAGAGAAACAGCGACCCGCTCGCGATGGCGATGCCGTAACCCGCCGCGCACAGGGGCGGCATGAGCGCGGTTGCCACGGCCACGCCCGCGATAAGCGTCGCGGGCTCCTGGTCGCGCGAGTTGCCCAGGCCTCCGGCAAAGCCACCCGCGAGCGCGACGGCAAGATCCCAGACGGTGGGTGTCGAGTTGTCGATGATAGCGGCCGTGGTGGTGCCGAGCGGTGAGAGCTTAAAGTACAGCGTGGACGTGATCAGGCAGAAGGCCATCTGCAACGCGAGACCGGCAATGGCCTCGACGGTAATCTCGCGGTCGAGCGTGGCGATGCCATATGCCATGGCAAGGACCGAGCCCATGAGCGGGCAGATGAGCATGGCACCTACAATGGCGATATCCGAGTCGATATCGAGGCCGATGCTCGCGATCAACATGGCAATGATCAGGATGCATAAGTGCGAGCCAGTCAGGCGCGCCCCGTTTACAAAGCGCTTGCGAATCACGTGATAGGGCGCGCGTCCCTCGCGAATGTTGAACGCCTGCTTAAGGAAACGGGTAGCATTCTCCATGGCCTCGCTGTGTGCAGGGCGTATACCGTGACGACGATGATGACGCTCGCGCAGCCGCTTGATCTGTTGTTTGTCGAGTTCCATGCTTACCTCGTTTAGCTTCTGAGCCGCTTCTTGCGTCTGTCGTCTTTACTCTACACCGCGTTAGGCGAGGTGTCAGACAAGGTTTGTTGACCTGGAAGTCAGGCCAATCGACATGGCTAAAACGCCGTGAGGATCATAAGAATCAAATAGACAAAAAAGCGCGGGGCCGGTTTGATTCCGACTCCGCGCTCTGCGCTGGTGCGTTGTTGTTCGGCCTACCCCAGCAGGCTCAGACCAACAGAGACAAACGCCAGAATAACGCCGACGATGGACTCGCCGCCGAGCAGGCCGCTGGCGACAACAAGGCCCTGTTCCTGGAAGGCGGCGTCCTTGGCAGCCTTCTCCTCGTCCGAAAGACCAGCGGTGGCGTCGCGGTGGGCGGACCACTTGTCGTAGGCGAGCTTAACGCAGGAGCCCAGGAAAGCCGTGAGCGACATATAGAACGGCAGGTACACGCCCAGGCCGATCATCATGGCTGGAATGCCGAGCCAGTACATGACGATACCGGCGATAAAGCCGCCTGCGAACCACGGCACACTCGGGATGCCCGAGACCATGGTGGCGACGACGCTTGCCTGTGCGGCAACGAAACTCTTGTCGGGACCAAAGGCGTCCGGACCATAGGCGGTGACGAGCGCGACCATGACGGCGGCAGCGACCAGGGCGCCCACGATGCCGCCGATGGCCTGGCCGACCCACTGTGCGCGCGGGTTGGTGCCCAGCACGGCGCCGGCCTTAAAGTCGTTCATGACGTCGCCCGCAAGGCCGCACGCTACGGCCACGATGCCGGCGATAAAGAACAGCTTGACCTGAGCGAGCTGCGCGAAGGCGGCAACGATGAGCATGACGATGAGGCCGAAGATCTCCATGGGGTCGATGCCCGTCTGGCCGCAGCTCTGCGCGCTCATGATGGTGGTGACAAAGGTGAACAGCGTGACGATGACGGCCGGAACGGGGCCAAGGTCGAGCACGATGGCGATGATCACGGCGATGGCGGCAGCGCCCAGGCCGATGATACCGGCGTCGAGCTTAAGGGAGCCCGAGATGAGCGACTGCTCGTCGGTGTCGGTGGAGCTGTCGGCGGCGAGGCCGCGGACGATACCGGCGACCTGCGGCAGGATATCCTTGAGGACGACGGCGACGCCAAAGCCTATCATAAGGCCCATACCCAGGGACTTAACAATGCCTTGTGCGGTCATAACGTCAAACAGACCGGTAGCGGTGCCGCCGACAATGATGCCAAAATTGCCCAGTAGCGCGCCGGCAAACCAGAATGCGACCGGGGCGAAGCCCACGAGGAAGCCGACGGAGAGCAACATGGGCGAGTTGTAGATGGCAAAGGTCACGCCGGGGATGTTGAGCGTGCACAACATGCTGGGCACAATGCCCAGAGCGTCGCGCAGCACGCTGTAGATGCCGGCGATGGCCATGGAGCCAAAGAGCTGCTTGCCGGTCTTGCCGCCTGCCTCGGTGGCGCGCAGGGTCTGAGCTGCGGCGTTGCCGGTGGGGAACTCCAGCGCGGCGTCCACGATAAAGTGACGGTGGATGAGCGCCGTGGCCAGCAGACCCAGGATAGTGCCGGCGAGTGCCACGATAAACATGTCGAGCCAGCTGATCTGGTCGGCATAGCCCAGCATCCAGGCGCCCGGAATGGTAAATGCCAGACCGCCGGCGACCATGGCGCCTGCGGACATGATGGTGTGGGTGACGTTTGCCTCGTTGAGGCTGGCGTTGCCCATGAGCTTAAGGAAGAACAGCGAGATGACGGCAGCGAAGACGATCGGCCAGGGGAGTGCACCCATCTTGAGGGCGGTGTAGGCCGAGCTTGCCGTGATGATCACGCAGCCGAGGACGCCGATGACGACGCCGCGCAGCGTGAGTTGCCCGCGCATCGAAGCGCGGTTCGAGGGATTGCTCATATAAAACTCCTTTGCGTATATCCGCTTCCCCCGGGAGCGCCGATACGGATACGGCGCGGGAAGTCGGGTTACCAAGGGCCGCCGCGTGAGCTCGCGCGCGACCGCGCACCAGTATAGCCGCAAGTTAGTCATTTTGGGATGACTGGTTTAGGTAGGCGATATACTGCTGGGCAGACGAAAGGAGCGCCGACGATGCTTAATGGGTGCGCATATATATTGACGGTCGACGTGGGCAACACGTTCATTCGCTTTGGCCTGTTTGCCGAGGATTCGGCCGCGGCGCAGGAGCGCCCGCTTGCGACATGCGAGATCACGACGCCGTCGAGCATTACGGCCGACGAAGCGCGCATGCGACTTATGCAGGTCATGGGCGCGCTCGCCGCCGATGCAGGTGTGCCCGGGGTGCTTGCACCCGCCGCGGCCGTGCTGAGCTGTGTAGTCCCGGCGCTCGAGCGCCCGTGGAAGGCGGCACTTTCCCGCACCTGCACGGGGCGCGTGCTCACCGTGGGGCCGGGACTTAAGACCGGCATACCCGTGCACTACGACGATCCGGCCGAGATCGGCCCCGACCGCATCGCCGATGCCGTGGCGGCCCGCGCCGTCTACGGCTCCCC
>UQTN01000072.1 GCA_900543945.1 uncultured Collinsella sp.
CGGCATCCGGCGGGCAAACGTCGTTGGGCTTATCACTGACACGATTAAACCGCTTGTATATCGTCTGCTGGCTTGGCACGGTACAATACTTGCAGCTTTAATTCATGAATTAGTGGAGTTATTGATGGCAGAATCTCGTGCGGAGCGTAGGGCTCGTCGTGCTTTGGTGGAAGCGGCTGAGGGGTCTAAGGAGGAGAAATCTTCTACGAAATCCAAGTCTTCTAAAGCTGCAAAAAGCAAATCGACCAAGAACAGGGCTAAGACCAAGCGTTCTGACTCTCGCCGAGGCGGGGACAAAGCGCCTCGGACTCGTTCCAAGCGCCCGCATAATGATTCGGTTTCGTCTGCGCGTAAGGCTGTGGACCCCAAGTCCCCCTGTTCGATCATGAAAGCTTGCGGTGGGTGCACGGCGCTCAATCGTCCTTATAAGAAGCAGCTCGCCGCCAAGCAGGCTGCCATGGAGGAGCTTTTTGCTTCGCTTTGTGAGCGTGAGGGCATTGCTGTAGATCCTATTCGTGGCATGGGTGTCACCCTGGGCGACCCGGGTAAATATCCTGCGCCGCGTGGCTTTCGTCATAAGGCTGCCACTCCCTTTGCTCCCGGTAAGGAGGGTGCTGTCCGTTGCGGTTTCTTTGAGCGCGGCACGCACAAGATCGTTGCCGTACCCGAGTGTCCTGTCGAGGCGCCGGGTGCCCGTCAGATTCTCAACGGCATCGCACGCGAAGCTGAGCGGTTGCATATTCCCGCCTTTAATGAGGACAAGCATCTTGGTTTGCTTCGCTATGCCGTCGTCCGCTGCGGTTGGCGTACCGACCAGGTCATGGTCACCCTCGTGACTGCCCAGCGTGACTTACCGCATGCGCAGGAGTTCTTTGAAGCCGTCGCGGCGCTCGATCCGCATATCGTCACCGTTGCCCAAAATATCAATGGCCGTCCCGGTAACGCCATCTTGGGTGAGGAGACTCGCATCGTCTATGGCGCCGAATGCATGCGCGACCAGCTGCTCGGCTGCGAGTTCGATATCTCCCCCACCGCGTTTTATCAGACCAACCCGCAACAGACCGAGCTGCTCTATCAGCTCGCTATCGACGGCATGGATTTGCACCAGGGCGATGTGCTCATGGATGCCTACTGTGGCAGCGGTACCATCGGTCTTTGCGCAGCTAAAGATGCCCAGAACAAGGGTATCGGCATTATGCTGCTCGGCGTGGAGCGCAACCCGGCGGGCATTGCCGACGCACGTCGCAATGTCGAGCTCAACGGCCTCACCCGCAGCGCTTGGTTTATGGCCGACGACGCCACCGACTACATCCTAGATGCCGCCGACAACAACGAGCGGGTCGATGTCCTTTCCATCGATCCGCCGCGCGCCGGCTCTACCCCCGAGCTCCTCGAAGCTGCCTGCGCGCTTAAGCCGCGCCGCATCACCTATATCAGCTGCAACCCCGTGACTCAAGAGCGCGACCTGCATCAGCTCCTCGACGGAGGCTATCGCCTGCTCAAGATCACGCCGGTCGACATGTTCCCTCACACCGACCACACCGAGACGGTAGCGGTCCTCGAACGTCGCTAACCAACCTCAGTAGATTTTTGGGACAAGAAAGGGGGCGACCCGTCTGGGCCGCCCCCTTCGCTTGGTTTATAAATTCCGCTACATCCCCTTGCGCAGGTCGCACACGCCGGCTGCCGCCATCTCGCGCAGCAGCGTCTCGCGATCGCGCGTCACGATCAGATCCAACGGGAAGTGAATCTCGTCGAGCATCTTGCGAGCGTAATCGAGCTTACCAATTGCCATGCCAATGTGTGCATCGGTCGAAACGCCAATGCCCACGCCAAGCTCAGCGCAACGCTCGGCGATCTTGCGGCATACAGCCCAATGCTCAGTGTCGACACCGTGTTCAAGACTATGGTTGTTGATCTCGATGATCTTGTGCTTGGCCTTGGCCGCCAACAGCACCTCGTCGATATCGAACGACACGCCCGAGCGACCCGCGTGGCCCAGCATGAACACCTTGGGGTGTTCCAAGGCATTGATATACATCTCGGTCGTCTGGGCCAGCGTCGCGCCCTCAGCAATCTGCGGATTATGCACGCTTGCAACCAAATAATCCAAATTACGCGTAACCAAATCGAACAGTGAATGCTGACGGCTGTACGAATCGCCGGCGATATCGAGCGTGACAGGAGTGTCCTCGCCAAACAGGCTTCCGTCCAGCGAAACGATATCGGCCTCGGCACCACGCAGCACCAGCACGCCGCTCCAAATGCGCGGCCAGATATCCTGGTTAATAAAGAACTGGTAACTGCGCAGGTCATTGGGGCAAGGTGAAACCATAGAGCTCAGATGGTCGGCAGATCCGAGCACCTGCAGGCCACGCTCTGCCGCCCAGTACACATTCTCCTCAATGGTCGAATATGCATGCGCAGAGAACATCGTATGAGTATGGATATCACAGGAAAGCAGGTAGGGCATCGGATCTCCTTATCCGGCATGGCCGTCGCGTATATTCATTGTACGCATAGCCTTCGATAGTCGTAAAACCGCTCCATCCCAACGACACAACGTACATGACAACGGGGTCCGGCTCAACACCAAACCCCGTTTCACGTAAAACATTACAGGCAGAGCGCTTTGCTTTTAACGATACTCGTCTGCCAGCTGCTTCCAGGCAGGTAGCGAATTGATAATCGTCTCGTAACTCACACAATAGCCAAGGCGGAACCAACCCGGCATACCAAAGCTGTCCGAGGGAACCGCGAGCAGCTCGTACTTCTTCGCGCGCTCGCAAAATGCATTTGCATCGGGCTCGAGCGCCTTCACCCACAGGTAGAAAGCACCGTCCGGCTCAACATAGGTGTAGCCGTACTCCGCCAATGCATCGGTGAGCGCCGTGCGGTTGCGTGCATAGGCCTCAACGTCACTCGGCTCATCGATGCAATCGATAATCACGCGCTGGAAGAGCGCCGGAGCGCACACGAAGCCCAGCGTACGGGCGGCACCGGCAACGGCGGGCATCAGACGCGCCGCCTGCGGGTTGGTGTTGGGAACCAAAATCCAGCCCACGCGCTCGCCCGGCAGCGACAGCGACTTGGAGTACGAATAGCACACGACGGTGTGCTCGTAAATCGAGGGAACCCAAGGCACCTCGGCACCGTATACAATCTCGCGATACGGTTCGTCCGAGATCAGCATGATCGGATTCTCGGGGTCGCGCCTGGCGTTGATCTCGCGCAGAACATTGGCCAGTCGCGTCAGTGTGTCGCGCGTATACACGGCACCGGTCGGATTATTAGGTGAGTCGATGATGACGGCCGCCGTCTTATCGGTGATCGCGTTGAGCACATTACCCACGCTCAGTTGGAACGTTTCTTCATCGGCAGACGCCTCGACACACGTACAGCCGGCCTTCTCAATCCACACGCGATACTCCGGGAAGTACGGGGCGATAACAATAACCTCGTCCCCCGGATTCGTAACAGCATTGAGCGTACAGGTGAGCGAAGCCGCCGCGCCCACGGTCATAAAGACATCCTTGCCCTCATAGCTCGTGCCGAAACGGCGATTGAGCGACTCAGCCACGGCGGTACGGCACTGCGGCAAACCCGGTGCAGGCGTGTATCCATGCAGCTGGTCGCTCGGCAGCTCCAAGGCCTTCTTAATGGACTCAGCCACGGCGGCAGGCGCCGGAACGCTCGGGTTTCCCAGCGAAAAATCGAATACGTTCTCTGCACCGATCTGCGCCTTGCGCTCAAGGCCATAGCTAAAAATCTCACGGATGATGGAACTTTCCGCACCGCGAGCAAACATAGTTTCGTTGATCATCTGTTCCCCTTTCGCATAGGCGCTATTGTACGCTTTAGTCGGGCAAAGTGCCGCAGCAATGTTGATTGGGGACAGACGGCCCCATATCGCTCAAAGGAAAAAGCCTCCGCAGGTTTCCCCACAGAGGCTTTTGCCACAAAGACTATTTGTCGTCGTCGGTGTCGGCACCGGCATTGACGGCACAGTCATCGCCGGCATCATCGGATGCGGCTTCGGCATCCTCCTGCATAGCCGCCCGCGCAAAGGCCGCGGCATCAGCCGCAAGCTCCTCCTCGCTCATACGAGGAGTGCGCTTCTTGGTCGGCATGCCGGCCGCCTTGGCATTGCGCTCCTCCTTGGCCGCCAGGATATCGCCCTCGCGCTCAAGATAGGCATCCCACTCGTTGTCAAGCAGGGCGTTCACGGCGTCGCCTTCGACGGTCTCGCGCTCAAGCAGCACCTTGGCCATCAGATCGAGCTGATCGCGACGGGCATCCAAAATCTCGACCGCACGACGATGGGCTTCGCGCATGATGCGCTGAACCTCGATATCGATGCGGCGTGCCGTCTCCTCGGAATAATCCTGGTGATCGGCGTAATCGCGACCAAGGAACACCTGATGCTGCGCCTCGCCAAACACTTGCGTACCCAGCTCCTCGCTCATGCCCAGACGCGTAACCATCTCGCGCGCCATCTTGGTCGCACGCTCCAGGTCGTTGCTCGCGCCCGACGTGATGTCATCGCACATGAGCTCCTCGGCAACGCGACCGCCCAAGAACACGGCGAGCTCGTCGAGCATCTCGTTCTTGGTCTTGAGGAAGTGGTCCTCCTGCGGAAGCTGCAGCGTGTAGCCCAGAGCCTGACCGCGGCTGACGATCGAGATCTTGTGGACCGGATCGGAGTGCTCCAGGATGTGGCCCACCAGGGCATGACCGCTCTCGTGGTAGGCAATCGTGGTGCGCTCGGCCTCGGTCATCACGCGACCCTTGCGCTGCGGTCCGGCAATCACGCGCTCCATCGATTCCTCGACCTCGTCCATCGAGATCACGGAACGATGACGGCGAGCGGCCAGCAGCGCAGACTCGTTGAGCAGGTTCGCCAAATCGGCACCAGTAAAGCCAACGGTCATCTGGGCGAGCTTCTCAAACTTAACGTCCTCGTCCATCGGCTTGTTCTCGGCATGCACGCGCAAGATCTGCTCGCGGCCCTTCACATCCGGACGGTCGACCGTAACCTGACGGTCAAAACGGCCGGGGCGCAGCAATGCCGGGTCCAGAATATCGGGGCGGTTGGTCGCGGCGATCAGGATGACCGACTCGCTTTCCTCAAAACCGTCCATCTCGACCAGCAGCTGGTTGAGCGTCTGCTCGCGCTCGTCGTGGCCGCCGCCCAAACCGGCTCCGCGCTGACGTCCCACGGCATCGATCTCGTCAATAAAGATGATTGACGGAGCCTGAGACTTGGCCTCCTTAAAGAGGTCACGCACACGGCTGGCGCCGACACCCACGAACGTCTCGACAAAGTCGGAACCCGAGATGCTAAAGAACGGCACGCCCGCCTCGCCGGCAACGGCCTTGGCCAGCAACGTTTTACCGGTGCCCGGAGGGCCCACCAGCAACACGCCACGCGGGATCTTGGCGCCCAGCTTGCGATAGCGATCCGGATCGCTCAAAAAGTCACGGATCTCCTCGAGCTCCTCGACTGCCTCGTCCACGCCGGCAACGTCCTCGAACTTGACCTTGGGACGCGTAGCCTCGTTGGTCTTGGCATTGGTCTTGCCAAACTGCATGTTCCTATTATTGGCGCCCATCATCTGGCGCATAAAGTAGAACATGATGGCGATCAGGGCGATCGTCGGCAGCACGCTCATCGCCAAGTCGCCCCAAAAATCGGGGTCGTTGGTGTTGACGATGTACTTGGTGTCGGGGTGCTCCGCCATAAGCTCGGCAAGCGAATCGGAGCCGACATAGGTCGAGGAGAAGCTCTTGAGCTCGCTCGTATCACCCTTGTCCTTTTTCGTCTTCCAGTAATGACCCGCCACGCTTCCGTCTTGAACCGTATAGGTCAAATCTTCGACGCGATCCTGCTTAATGGCGCTCACCATCTCGCTCGTCGCGAGCTTAACGGTATTGCTGGAGTTGGCAAAGCCGGAGCCCATGTTAAAGAAGGCGTAGCCCAGAAGCGCGCAAGCCAAAATAAAATACAGCCAGCCCGTACGCGTGGGCTTCTTGCCTCCGGGCATCCCCGGGATCTTAGGCTCCCGGGGAGTCTGGGAATTGTTATCGTTACGGTCATCGGGCATCTTACGAATAAACCTCCGGTTTCAAAATGCCCAGATACGGAAGGTTACGATAGCGCTCGGCATAGTCGAGGCCGTAGCCCACCACAAAGGCATCGGGGCAATGGGTTCCAACATACTTGGGCGTGACGGCCGAGGTACGGTCCTCAACGTCCTTCCACAGGAAGGCGGCGACCTCCAGCGAGGCGGGCTTGCGGCTCTCGAGGTTCTTCATCAGATACTTGAGCGTCAGGCCCGAGTCCAGAATGTCCTCGACGATCAGCACGTCGCGACCGCGGATGTCGATATCCAGGTCCTTAATGATACGCACGATGCCCGAGGACTTCACACCGTCGCCATAGCTCGAAACAGCCATGAAATCGATGTTGGTCGGCAGCTCGATCTTGCGCATCAGGTCGCCCATAAAGACCACGGCGCCGCGCAAGACCGCAATCAGCACCAGATCCTTACCCGCGTAGTCGCGAGTAATCTGCTCGCCTAGGCGAGAGACGATACCGTCGATATCCTCCTGCGTAAACAGAACCTTCTCGATATCCGGATGTTGAGAAGCCATGACAACCCTTTCTTGTGCTTATCGCCCACACACCGCCGTATGGACGCGAACTACACATTCTAGCAGCGCACGGGGTATATTTACCAGCCCGTGCGCCATCAGCGCGGGAATACCGTCAACGTCGCACAGAATAGCTGGCGTGGGACGCTATTCCGCATCGACCACACGAAGCAGATACGCCACGCGCGTTGCGGCCGTGCATTTAAAACGCTCGTCCGTGCGAACGCCTGCGACCCATACTACGGCACCTCCCGGAGCCGTTCTTACCACGGGTACGCCAGAGCGCTCAGATACGGGAATACGAGCCTCGTTGAGCAGGTCGGATACCTTCTTACTTCGCCCACTCATGCCCAACGGACACATCACATCCCCCGGCGCGGGACCGTCTACCCACAGACGCGCCAAACGCGCCTCGGCGGGAATCTCCCCGCGCGAGCCGGCGAGCATCCGTTCGTTATCGCGATCGGCAAAGCCCAGCGTCGCAGCATCCACCATCGCGACCACCCCTCCGGCACCCGCGAGTTCGCGGGCACGGCGCACAATATCACACCCCGGCTCGACGGCCATCGGCTCTGCCACAAGAATGCGGCCCGCCCCCAGCGGCAATCGACCGGGAATGGTGACCCAATCGGCAACTAATCCCTCGCGCGCCGCCGGAGCTTTGAATGACAGCATGCCAAACTCCACGCGCGCATCGATTCCCGCCGGCAGCGTGACCGAACCCGAGCCTTCGGCGACACAGGCGAGCACGCGCTCCACATGCCGCATCTCCGGGCGAGCGTCGGGGTCGATACGCTTAATTGCCAGTCGCACCATGCGCCGAGCAATCACCACCTCGGCCGCGGCCAGTCGGCGAGCGTCAAGAACCAGTGCACCCGCCGCCTCCTTACGCAGGCAGCTTCGAAACGCCTGTGCGGAAAGCTGGGAAAGAAAGGCATCCTCATCGCCCAAGATCTCGCAGGCGGCGCCAATCGTCTTACAGACACTCGCGTTGCGCTGCGCCACCACCGGCATCACTCGATGGCGCACATAGTTGCGCAGGTACGAAACGTCCTCGTTGCTTTCATCTTCCCGCCATGGCTGACCGTGCACCTGCAGATAGCCCACGAGTTCATCGTGCGTGAGGTCGAGCAAGGGGCGAACCACAATGTTCCGACGGCGCGGAATGCTCGATAGACCCGCGGGACCCGACCCTTTAATGGCATTCATCAAAAATGTTTCCGCGCGGTCCGACGAAGTATGCGCGGTACAGATACGAGCCGCCGTCCGCGGTGCGCCCGATTCGGCACAAAGTTCGCGAACGTATCTCCGTGCCGCGGCATAGCGCACCTCGCGAGCCGCAGCCTCGATATTGCCCGATTCGTCATCAAAATAGGCATGCTCAACACACAGCGGCAAACCGTATTGTGCGCACAGGTCACGTACAAAGGCCTCGTCGCCATCGGATGCCTCCCCGCGCAGATGATGGTTTACATGCAGCACGTGCAATCGCTCGCGCGCAATGGGAGCGACGCCGCGCCCGTCCTGGATATCCAGCTTTGATGTGCAAGCCATAAGGAGCAGCGCCGTCGAGTCCGCACCGCCTGATACCATAAGCACTACGGGGGCAGCGGCCTGCCGCGTTGCCAGGGCGCTCTTATCCGTCCTCGGCGCGGCATGATGTCCATAGTGCTGAGATACCGTTGGCATTCGCTTCCTCCTCTATTCGTCCGCACTCATTGTATCCTTTGGAATCTTATGTCTCGCCTGCACCTTCATATCCTCGGCAGCGGCTCAAAAGGCAACTGCGCACTCGTCGAGGGACCTCAGGGGCTCATCATGATCGACAACGGCCTGTCCCGCCGCGAGACACTTAAACGCATGGCGGAGCTTGGCCTCTCGGCAGACGACGTCGCCGCTCTTGTAATCACCCATGAGCATGGTGACCATATCAAGGGGCTCGATGTATGGTGCAAGCACTGGCATGGTCCCCTCTTTGCCAGCAGGGACACCCTTTCATGCAAAGAAAACCTCGCGCGCCTGCCCGTAGAGGAATTTGACCCCGGCGACACGCTCCCCATTGCCGGCATCCACGTGCAAACCTACTCAACATCGCACGATGTCATCAATCCTGTCGGCTATCGATTTAATGCTCTCGATGATTCCATTGGGTTTGCCACCGACACCGGAGAGTTATCGAGCAAGGCCATAGGCATCCTCAAAGACTGTCGAGTTCTCGCGCTCGAAAGTAACCACGATGTAACTATGTTGCGCGAAGGAGCGTACCCCCGCTTTCTTCAGGAGCGCATCCTGTCCACAAAGGGGCACCTCTCCAACAACCAGGCCGCCGAAGCCGCGCGCGAACTTGTTACCGATCGCACCGAACAACTCATCGCCATGCACATCAGCCAGGACAATAATCGTCCAAGCCTTACCGTCAAAAGCTATGCCAACGCGCTTGATGCAAGTCTCGATGATGAACTCGGCAGTTCTGCCACCCGTCTTCAAGGGCCACGGAAGCTCTCGATACGCCCTGCAAGCCAGTATCAACCGACAACCATTCAATAGCCCCTCAAGACAACAAAGGGGGGCTGGGAATCACTTCCCAGCCCCCCTTAACTCATACTCTCGATTGAAGCAGAGCCATCGTTAGTCGATGGAGATCTTCGTAACGTTCTTCTTCTCGACAATCTTGGGAACCGTAACGGTCAGGATGCCGTCAGCATACTTAGCCGAAAGGCCCTCGCTCGAAGCGTCCTTCAGATACACGCCGCGCGTCGCGCTGTACGAGCTAAACTCCTTCTGCAGGAAGTTCTTGCCCTCGTTCTCGTCGCCTTCCTCAACATTCACGCTAATGGAAAGACGACCCTCATTGAGCTCAACGTCGATGTCGTCCTTCGCGACGCCAGTCAAATAAGCCTTGACCTCGTAACCGTCGCCCTTGTCCTCAACATCGACGGGAAACGCCTTAGAGGCGATCGAGTTGTTTGCCAGATCGGTCATATCATCAAACAGATCGAACAGCGAGCTAGCAGAAGGACGGACGCCAAAAACCGAACGATAAGGAACCATGCTTGCCATGTTTACCACTCCTTGTAAGAACTGCCGAGCCATCTTCTAGATGGTTGGGACTTCTTTTGACGCTCATATATATGCCCAACCGCTTCTTATATATACATCGACTATAAAGTTTTTTGAGTCTATTGATATAAGCATATCTGAGTCTGGTTGACTAAGGTTTTGTCTAATAAACGGAATTTGAACGAAGGCTTAAATAATGTATGCAATCCCATCAAAACTAGACGGCTGGCTTACAATGGGCGCATACACGATATTGATGACGAACTAAGGGCATCATGGACGATCAAAAACAGGACAACACGTTTATGCCGGAGCAGGACGAAGCATCCAGCCCGCAACCGATTCGATTCCATCGCCCCCACATCTCGCAAGAGCCCATTAATGATCCTGAGCCCGATTATGTGACGAGAAATCGATATCAAACGCTCGAGGATGCCCAAACGGGACGTAAACATATGGGCGTTGCCTCGGGAGACCCTGTATATCTGAAAGACGCACCATTATCTAAAAACAGCGCAGCTAGCGATGAGCCGATGAAAGCATCCGCCGCTCATCAACAAAGAGGGCCTCGACCCAAGCAAACCTTGACGCATTCGGCTCGCTATCTCGAAACGCCAAAACAGGGAAAATCAATCTTCGTTTCGTCAAGTAAACGACGCAAGCAGCATCAGCTGACAATTCTGCTTTTGATCATTGCGGCCATAGCAGTTGCCCTTGTTATACGATTTATTTTCTTTAAATAAAGGCTCAATACCAAAAACAACAAGATCGTCTGGTGTAATTGAGTCATTTACACCCCGTAAACGCAAAAAAGGGGGAGGCCGCGAGGCCTCCCCCTTCTTCAAGTCA